>NZ_JAMPLW010000020.1:0-94503 GCF_028477805.1 Providencia sp. PROV268 | reverse complement strand
TTCGCATAATCTGGTCGCTTCACAACGACACGACGTTTAGCTAAGGCTAAAGCGGGAGCCAATAAAGAATCGGCATCATCATCAGCCCCTACCAATGATTGAAAAACACGCATCTCTTTTTTGACTAATGCACTTTTTTGGCGGTGTGGATACATTGGGTCGAGATAAATAACATCAGGCGGTGTTGTGATATTGGCTAATGCAGTAATACTCGAGGCATGGATTAACGACATACGTTGTTTTAGCCACTCGCCAATTTCGCTATCTTGATAACCACGTTGTAGTCCATCATCTAACAGCGCGGCAACAACAGGATGACGTTCAAACATACGTACCTGACAACCTAGCGCCGCTAACACAAAAGCATCACGCCCAAGACCAGCAGTCGCATCAATTACATCGGGTAAATAATCTTTTTTGATCCCAACAGCTTTGGCAACAGCTTCACCACGGCCGCCACCAAATTTACGTCGGTGCGCCATTGCCCCTGAAACAAAATCGACAAAAATCCCCCCTAGTTTTGGTTCATCCATTTTGCGTAATTGCAAATTCTCAGGTGTCAGAACCAGCGCCATAATGGCATCAGGACAATGGATAAGATTCCATTTTTCAGCAAGTTGAGATAGGGCGCCTTGATCGGCACCCTCTTCACAGATCAATTGGATCTTGATGTGATCAGCCATTGATACCATAGCTCTTCAACATTGCATCCAGCTCAGGCTTACGGCCACGGAAACGTTCAAACAGTACCATTGGCTCTTCTGAACCACCACGACTGAGGATATTGTCGAGGAATGATCGCCCAGTTTCGCGGTTAAAAATACCTTCTTCCGCAAAGCGTGAATAGGCGTCTGCCGCAAGTACATCTGCCCATAAATAGCTGTAATACCCCGCAGCATAACCACCCGCAAAGATATGGCTGAAGGCATGTGGGAAACGGCTCCATTCAGGTGATGGAACAACGGCTACTTTTTCTTTTACCGCATATAAGGTTGGCATGACTTGCGCGCCTTTCGCTGGGTCATATTCAGCATGTAAGCGGAAATCAAATAAACCAAACTCCAACTGACGCAGAACAAACATGGCAGATTGGTAGTTTTTCGCTGCCAACATGCTATCAAGCATTGCGCGTGGTAATGGCTCACCCGTTTCATAGTGTCCAGAGATAAACTCAAGCGCCTCAGGCTCCCAGCACCAGTTTTCCATAAATTGGCTTGGTAATTCAACGGCATCCCAAGGTACACCATTGATACCCGCAACATCGGCGACATCGATTTTTGTCAGCATATGGTGCAGGCCATGACCAAATTCGTGGAATAGGGTGATCACTTCATCATGAGTGAATAAAGCGGGTTTATCACCAAGTGGTTTGTTGAAGTTACAAGTCAGATAAGCGACAGGGTTTTGTAGCGAGCCATCTTTATGAACCATTCTACCTGCACAATCATCCATCCACGCACCGCCACGTTTGTGCTCACGCGCGTATAGGTCAAGGTAGAAGCTACCGCGCAATGTGTTGGTGTCATCATATAGCTCAAAGAAACGCACATCGGGGTGCCATGTTTCAACATCTTTGCGCTCTTTTGCCGTTAAACCATAAATACGATGAACGACTTCAAACAGACCTTCAATAACACGTTGCTCTGGGAAGTAAGGGCGCAGTTGCTCATCACTCAGTGAGAATTTGTGCTGCTTCTGTTTTTCGCTGTAATAAGCAATATCCCAAGATTCGAGCTTATCGACGCCATAATGTTCTTTCGCAAATGCGGTGAGTTCCGCTAATTCATCCTTACCTTGTTGATGAGCTCGTTCAGCTAAATTGGTTAAGAAGTCTAATACTTGCTCTGGCGATTCAGCCATTTTTGTTGCGAGTGACTTTTCAGCAAAGTTTTTAAAACCAAGCAATTGAGCGAGTTCATGACGCAGTGCCATCAATTCATCGATAAGTTCACTGTTATCCCATTTGCCTGCATTCGGACCCTGATCGGAAGCTCGAGTGCTATAGGCATAACTCATCTCGCGGCGTAGCTCAGCGTTATCTGCATAAGTCATTACAGGTAAGTAACTTGGCATATCCAGAGTGAGTAAATAGCCTTCTTCACCTTTGGATTCAGCCATTGCTTTTGCTGCCGCGATAGCGCTTTCAGGCATACCAGCCAGTTCGCTTTCATCTTTAATTAATTTGGTCCAGCCCATTGTCGCATCAAGGACATTGTTGCTGAATTTAGAGGCGATTTCTGACAAACGGGCAACAATTTCACCGTAGCGCTGTTGTTTTTCAGGTGGTAGACCAATGCCTGACAATTCGAAGTCGCGCAGCGTATTTTCAATCGATTTTTTCTGGGATTGGCTGAGTGAAGCAAATTGTGCACTATCTTTTAGGGATTTATACGCCAGATAGAGAGGTTCATGTTGGCCCATCCAAGTGCTGAATTCAGAGAGTAATGGTAGGCATTTTTCATAAGCTTCACGCAGTTCTGGGCTATTTTTGACGGAATGAAGGTGCCCAACGGGTGACCATACACGGGATAGTTTATCGCTTGCTTCTTCAAGCGGTTGGCATAGGTTATCCCAAGTATATTGATGAGTGGCTGACAGGATATTTTCGACAGTTTGACGATATTCAGTCAGGACTTGTTGAACCGCAGGAAAGACGTGATCAGGTTCAATTTTAGTAAAATGAGGTAGTACAGAATCGGTTAATAATGGGTTTGTCATATAAACATCCTGTGATAGCAGGCTTGCGCTCGTAGGCCAAGGCTTACTGTATTGACAATAAGTTAAACGGCTGACCCTCAACTTAACGAAAGCAGCACGCCACTGTGAATATGTAAAATTATATGGGGGCGGAAATGAAAACCTCAATACAAGATAACGTTTTTTGTGCTTAATCTTTATCAATAAATGTGACTATTTGATTTCATAGGCTTTGGAAAATAGAGTATTCGGGCTATAATCAAGCCTCTACAGATAAGGAAGATCGTCGTCTCCGGTGAGGCGGCTGGATTTCAAATCCAGTTGGGGCTGCCAGCAGTCCCGGGCAGGTTCGACTCCTGTGATCTTCCGCCACTCAAGTTCAATACACCGCCACAAAAATCAGCTAATCCCTTAAATATCAATTATTAATCCACTTTCAATTTAACGGATGCCAGCTCAGCTCACCCCAAATCAATAGGATTGTGGGGGCATATGAGGTGCCCCAATGACATAAACCGCCCGTCAGGTAGAGGCTGCAAAGCCTAAAGAGAAGCCATATAAACTCTTTGATGGTGGTGGCTTATGCCTTGAAGTTACAACGAAAGACTCATGCTACTGGAGAATGAAGTAGCCTTTAGTGGTAAAGAAAAAGATTAGTTTTTGGTGTATTGCCTATCGTGACGTTTGCTGAAGCGCGTGAAATGTGAAACCCATTTTGGCGACAGATATCTTCGACTTTCATACCTGAATCAGCGAGTTTTAAAATATTAACGATTTGAGTTTCAGTAAAACGAGCTTTTTTCATCATGACCTCTGCAATTTTAGGGCAGAAACTCTAATTATCGCTGTCTTATTTTAAGGGAAGTGGACATATATGGATGGGTGCAGGGAAATGTGTGGTGGTATGTGGATTACATGGACAAGCGTTTGAATAATATAGCCAGTGTGAATTTTAAGTGATGATTGGCCATCTTTATCTATAAATATAAAGATGGCCATATCTATTAGAAATTTAAATAATATTTAATATATTATTTATTATTAACATTATGGTTTATTTATAATGTTGTTGAATCTTTTGCGCAGTAGCAAATCCACGTTTTGCTTCTTTCTCGGCAATTTCAACAGACAAACCAATATAAGCTCGAGGGTCTAACATTTCTTTGATTTCATCATTGCTAAATGCCGCGGAAATGATCTCATTCTTAGTTAAGTTAGTATAAAAATCCTCACCATCAGCAGCGGTTTTAATCGCTTCCTCATAGAGTAGTGAGTGAGCTTTATCTTTACCCAATTTTTCAGCCATCTTCATCATAACGTATTCAGTATTATCTAATCCTTTATTTCTGAGGACGTTATGTAGCATTCTTTCTTCATGAGGCACAATCGTTCTAGACAGCTCTTCAGTTCTCAACAAGATCTCCGTAGTAAGCTCTAATGCTTCTTCAATCAAGCCATCAAACAACATGTATGAACTGCTATCCCCTTCATATGGTCTCACAGCAGAGTACATACCCACACTTGGCAAGGAATATAATTTCTGTGAGTTAGCAATGATCCCTTTGGCTAATTTAGGGTTAATTTTATGTGGCATGGTACTGCTACCCACGGTGCCTTTAGTAAACCCTTCCGAAACCTCAGCGATTTCTTCCAATGTTGTGCTATAGACTTCTTCACCAATTTTATGGCAGATGTTAGCCATCAACGCTAAGTTAGCCATATATTCTAATTTATGGGTACTCAGGTTTCTTGATGGTACTTCCATCGCTTCCATGCCCACTAATTCGGCAACTCTTTTTTGTACCTCTAAACCTACACCTGGCATGGAGTTAAATGCCCCAACAGCGCCGCCCATCATGATAGTAAATACACGCTTTTCACACTCTTGCATACGCTGATAACAGTCAATGAAGTCACTGATCCAGACAGAAACCTTATATCCATAGGTAATCGGGATCGCATGGCGACCATGGGTCCTTCCCGGCATGACCATCGATTTGGTTTTCAATGCTAAATTAGATAAGTTTTCAATGATCTCGCCGAGCAGCAACATAAACTTATGATGTACCGTCTTCATCATATACAGCTGTGAACTTTGTTGTATATTCTGTGTGGTAATTCCATAATGAATATATTTACCGCTCTCTTCGGAACAAGCATTCACCAGTACTTTTAAAAAAGGTACAAAGCCATGACCGATTTTTTGATAAATACGGTTCATTTCTTCGAAATCAATATTCTCGATAACTGCTTTTTCTTTAATTTCATCCGCTGCCGATTGAGGAATAAAACCAAGTTCGGCTTGAGCCTGAGCTAGCATTGATTCAAACATTAACCAAGTTGAATATTTGGCTTCATTCGATAACAGGTCTTTTATTCCACGGTCATCAATAGTTTTACTTTTAGAATCGTATAACGCTCTCATTTTGTATCCCTTCTTTATTTCTTCATTGCTTCATCAACAGCATTACGAACAAACTCAACTTTTGGACCATAGACAACATGGACATGGTTTGCCGATGGGAAGAAGAATGCAGTACAACCAGACTCCAACATTAAATCTTTATCAATTTGATTCACTTCTGCGACGTCAATACGCATACGGGTAATACAGTTATCAACATTACGAATGTTTTGTTTTCCACCTAATGCATTGATCAGTATTTCTGCAACCTCGCCATAACGCTTTTCTTTAATTAAGGTATTTTTCAAATTACTTGATTCTTCTCTGCCCGGTGTTTTGATATCAAATTTGATGATTGCCCAGTAGAAGATAAAGTAAGTGACAACAGCTAAACAGCTTCCGATAATCACTAAGAAGATCCAGTTCGTATGTTCATACAGCAAGCCAAAGATAGTGAAGTCAAATATTGTTCCCCGGATATAGCCGATTGCAACACCCGCTAAAGAGAGTAGAACTGCACCAATCCCAACAATGATTGCATAAACTAAATATAAAAGAGGTGCGATAAAGACGAAGGTAAATTCTAACGGTTCAGTCACGTTACCTAATATGGCGGTTAATACCATGGTAACTAACATTGATTTAACTTCAGCACGATTCTCTTTTTTGGATGTTTTATAGATGGCTAAGGCAATAGCAGGGAATAAGAACAAGGTCACTAACATCTGCTGTTGAGCCATAAAACGTGTCAGGCTTGGCATCATTGCCCAGTATTCACTGTTTGGTCCTTGTTTGAATAACACTTCCGTCATTGCAGGAACAACCCCGACAAAAGTTTGCCCATCAATAACGTAAGAGCCGCCTGCTTCTGTAAATCTAAATAAAACGTTCCAAACATGGTGTAAGCCAAATGGAATAAAGAGTCGTTCACCACCTGCCGTAAAGAATGGTCCGACTGGGCTGAGGATCACGGCTGATAATTTCATCAAGCCAAGAACCAAAATTTCCCAAATAAAAGGTAAGACTGCACCCACTGCGATCATTAAACCAATCATAATAATCGATACTGATTTTTTACCTGAGAAGAAGGCAAATGCAGTCGGTAACTCAAGGTTATAGAATTTATCGGTGGCCCAAGCAGCAATTAACCCAGTGATTATCCCGCCCGCGGCGCTAATATTCATGGTTTGTATGCCTAACACCTTAATTTGCCCAACCTGAGTCATAACGGCAGGATCCGCAAGCTTACCTGTCAGTACTAGCCAGACATTAATGGTTATGATTAATGTTAGGTAGCCAACGACAGAGGCAAAAACAGCAATGCCTTTATCTTTTAAGCTCATGCCATAAGCCACCCCCATTGCGAAAAGGAGCGGGATATTGTCAAAAATAACACCTGCAATTGAACGGATACTGACTAATAACGCATTAACGGTTTCATTCCCCAGAAAAGGAAACCGAGCTATCATATAGGATTGAACTAAAGCACCGCTGATACCCAAAATCATACCAATGGGTGCCAAAACACCGATTGGAAGAAGTAAGGTTCTCCCAAAACGTTGAATTGATTCACCGAACTTTTTTTTGGCCATATTTTTTTCCTTATGACTTCGAATATAAAATATATTCTAAATAATTCGAGGTGCAGCTAAGCGACAAGCCAAAAAATCGTTATGCGCTTAGAAAACGCTGCAACTAGAAGTATGACGAGTATAAAAGGGATACTAGCACTGGAGATCGAGTAAAATAAATGATGTTTCGGTTTTAAATATTATCTTAGGTCATTAATTATGACCTAGGTCATTTTATTTTTTCCAATATGAGAGGAAATTATTCTAAATAATGTAGGAATAATATTGTTGCTCACATTAAATAATGGTTAAAATTATTTAAGTTAAGTGGATATAATAAACAATACATAGGCATTTCTTTAGATAAAAAAATTTTAATTTAACTTTATTTATACTTTAGTGATTCGAGATATAGATAAGTAACAAATCAACGTAGTCACCATACTTTAACGAGAAGCATTGCAGTTTGAAATATGACGAGTACAGATTATTTTAAAGCAAATACTCCAATTCATTGATCAATAAATCAACTAAAATAAAAAAGCCAGTTCTGGACTTGGTATCATCGATCTTAGTGTCATAACTATCTGAAAAACAAAATAGAGTATTGTCTGCATAGCTGGTAAGCTCATTGGTATGAAATGCTGTCATACTAATGATATTTGCCTCTTTTAACTGGACAATTTTCGCTGTTTCAATGATTTTTTTTGTTCCCCCAGACAGAGAAATAAAAATCACGGTATCGTCCTTGGTCACTAAGCGTGTGAATGAATCCGATAGGTTGTAATCATTAATAAAAAAGCAATGTAGCCCCAGTGCAAACAGCATATGTTCAAGATAAAAACCTACAGCTTTACTCGTTCCCCTAGCAACAATAAAAATATTCCTAGAATGACGTAATGTTTTGGCACAATTAGCAATTTGCTCCTCATTTATCAATGTAAAGCTTTTATTAATGTTTCTTTCTAGTTGTTTTTTGTAGGATGACGGGTTTATTTTTTCTGTTTTATTTTTGCTGAGAATATAATTATTAATTTGAAATTTAAGCTCTTTAAAACCACTAAACCCTAATTTTTGCGATAAGTTAATGATCACCGTTTTTGAGACAAAGGTTTTAGCCACTAATTCATTAATATTTAAATAAGGGATATCAGTAATATTATCGGTAAGATATTTTAATACTTTTTTTTCGCTAATTGTTAAGTTATCGTAATTTTTTAAAAATTCCAACATACCTTACCGCCTTATTCAGTATAAAAACAGCATCAAAAACCGGTCATTTGATCAATTTTACCGTTTCATCAATATCTATTTCATCTTCTGAGAAGATCAGCGTTGTGCCATGTAACGTGGTGATCGCCAATTTTTTTAATGAGCGCATATCACCCGCTTTAATGTCTGATTTTGGCCTAATATTATTCATTAAAGCGCCTACAGATAATACAGCATTTTCTTTATTAATTCCTGTATCAGCAGGTACTTCTTCACTGTAAACCACATAAGACTTGATGGATGTCAGCTTAATACGTTCACCAGCAATATAAATATACTTGCTTTCAGGTATTACTTTAACAGCGTAAGCCGATAACCCTTTATTATTTGTTGTTGGCTCAAAGGTGACTGCTGCATTTTTCTTAATCAGATCAGGGTTGGCGACCTTAATCACATGAAAATAGCGGTTATCGCCGTTTTCATCTTTGATAAACCCAAAACCTTTATCTTCAAACCACGTTGTGATTGTTCCATTCATCGCCATTACCGCCCATTCAATTATTTCATTACAGACTGCAGTATAAAGCACAATGATAGTGCAAACTATGCCTTTAATTTAGCTTGTTACCTAAATTAGTTATTATATGCGAAATAATTTGAGGTGCAGCTAAGCAACTCATTGGCGCCTAACATACCAGTAAGTAACATAACGTATTTTAAATAATCAAAATAGATAAATTATCAACTTGCTATACTGGTTTGGCAGGTTTTTTGTGATTTGATTTTAAGTTATATCGATATTTTTTAGCGGCTGGTATTTTGTAATACCGCCGCCTGCTTTTGGCATTTTATGAATTTTTTGGGAATTATTTCGATGTTCCTAAGCCACCAATGATGAGGTTTAGCCCGTCTATAAAGCGTTGGTCATAGTTATCAGAAAACAATGTTGCTTTAGCTTCCCATGTATATGGGTACTTATCATTCGATAATTTATTGAATTCATTTAATTTTTCTTGTAGATCACTGCCGTTAGAAAAGAGAGCCGCTTGCTGCTCAATACAGCACCCTAAAATAAAATAGAACACGGTCATGGTGCAGCTTGCTGCTTTGTCGGCGGACATTCCTGACTGTACGAATGTTTTGATTAATGCGTTATTAATTCGTAATACATTATCTGAAATTGCATAGGTCCCAGCGAAAACACGGGCGCCATCTCTGTGTTGTAAGAGCGCTTTTCGCAACTGAGTTGTGATCTTCAGTAAATTAGATTTCCAATCATCACTATCGCACTCATTGAGTGCAACCTCCGCAACAATGTGATCTGCCATGCCTTCGACCAACGATAACTTATTGCTGAAATGCCAATAAAGTGAAGCGGCTTTGATATTCAGTGCGTCCGCAAGCTTGCGCATCGTTAATCCATCAATACCTTCTGTTTCTAAAAGTTGAAGCGCGGTCTCAAGTATTTGTAACCGTGTGATTTTTGGAGTTTTCATAAATAATTCTCATTTAGCTCTTTATTCCCTAACAATGTTAGTTTAACATATTTATCCAACCTAACAATGTTAGATTGCGGGTGTTATTTATTGCGTTGCCAATCGGTGTAAGTATAGAGGTCCATAGAATGACGACAAATGAGACTAAACAATTTTCAAGAAAAATCATTGGATTAACACCTTGGGTTAGTCTGTTGTGTGTCGGCGTATTAGTTGCTATGACGACCCTCAATTGGGATCGGTGGCAAAGTAATCGACGCTATCAAGAATCGAATAATGCCTACATTAAATCGGACTCTGCAATACTGAAATCAAGAATGACGGGGTATATCTCACGTATTTTGGTGGAGGATTATCAATATGTCCGTGAGGGAGACGTGATTGCAGAAATTAACAACCAAGAGGAGTTGTTAAATCAACAGATTGCTAAAGCTAACTATAAAAAAGCACAGCAGCAACTCAATAATCTTGCGGATGAAATTAAAGAGTATGACCTGACCATTGAAAAATTATGGAACCGTTATAAAGCAGCAGGTATTGAGGTTTCTCAAATGCAGCGTAGTCCTTTACTGCGTAAAGAATTAATTAAAAGTGGGGCGATCACTTCTCAAAATTACCTTGATGCGAACTCAGATTTACAGCGGTTAATAAAACTGGAACAAGCCGCAAAAGCCGAATGGGAGCAAGCAAAACAATCGAAATTACTCTTAGCTCAACAAGAGAATATTCGTCTTGCAGAGCGTGATATTGCCTTGGCCAATTATCAACAAGCAAATACGCAAATTTCGTATGCGACGATTACTGCACCTTTTGATGGGCAATTAAATAAAATTAAGCTGAATGTAGGAAGTTTGGTAACGCCAGGCACCGAAATTGTCACCGTCACACCGCGTTCACAGCCTTATGTCATTGCTCATTTAAAAGAAACCCAATTAAAAAATGTCCAGTCGGGGCAGTCTGTAGCCATTTCAGTGGATGCTTTTCCTGATATGACATTTAGTGGCGTCGTGCGTGATATTGGAGCACAAAGCAGCGGAGAGTCCGCTTTAATTCCCGCAGATAATAGCAGCGGAAATTTTACGAAGGTCGTCCAAAGGATCCCTGTTTATATCAGTTTATTATCAGAGCAATCGGCGATAGATAAGTTGCGTCCGGGTATGTCGGTCATTGTGAATATTGATACTCAGAGTACGCAGTCACAAGGAGACTGAGATGAGATTAGCAATATTGCAAAATAGCAAAGAAACTAATCCGCTTTTTGTTGTGATATCCGTCTTTATCGGCGCAATATTGTCGACGTTATTTGTACGCATGTTCTCTTTATCACTGGCGGATATTCGAGGCATTTTTGGGTTAGATGTACAAGAAGGCACATGGATTAATGTCTCTTTAAACGCTGCGCAATTAATCAGCATGACATTGACGCCTTGGTTTATGGTCGTGCTGGGTGCCGAAAAAATATTAATGAGTACCAGTGCCGTATTGTTGGTGAGCTTTCTCTCTTTTCCATTAATAGGGGAAGGTGGGGATCTATTTACTGCATTAGTCTTGATCCATTTTGTTATTGGTTTTTGTTTAGGTGTGTATTTACCGATGACAATTTCATTGGCTTTACGAAACCTACAACAGAATGTTTGGTTAATCGTTATGGCCGCGTATAGTTTGCGCGTCTCTTTGGGGATGGATGCGGGGGTCGGAATTTCAGGATCTTTTATTGAAATTTTTGGCTGGCAATGGATGTATTGGGTCTGTGCTTGTTTTGCCTGTTTAATATTTATCTTTGCATGGAAGGGAATGCCATTAGTCGGAATTAACCATGATTTTTTGGCCCAAACAGATTGGGGAGGCATGGCGCTGAAAAGTGTCAGTTTGGTTTTACTGTATATTGGTGTTGTGCAAGGTGAAATGTTGGATTGGTATGATTCAGGCTTGATCACCGCTTGCTTAATCGCGAGTGTGGCTCTTTTTGCTATTTTTATTATTCGTGCATTCTCTTTTAAGCAGACTTTTGCTCACCCCAACTGGTTAATGAATAGAAATTTATTTCTTTGTTTTGTCGTTTCCTGTTTATACGGCTTTTTGATGCTAGCAAATTCGCTGTTTATTCCCTCATTTTTAATCACAATTGGGGGATTAAAACCTCATCAGATAGGCGAAGTGACGAATATTGCTTTTATTTCATACCTATTGTTTAGCCCGATCGCAATTTGGTTAGCTAGACGGGTGGACTCGCGGTTATTAATGATCATCGGTGTGTCTATTATTGGTGGCGCGAGTCTATTGGGAATGCAGGTTGATTATCAGTGGCGAGTTGATGAATTTATTCCATTAATGATCATGCAGTCTTTTGGGGAGTGCTTGGTGCTCATTGGCTTAATTGCTTCTTTTGTGGTCAATATTAAGCCGCAAGATGCATTAAATTTAGGCGCCTACATTTCTATTGCGCGCGTATTGATGCCTGCAATAGCAGGCGCATTAATGAACACTTATTTACGAATCTCTTTTGATGAGCACTTTGAGGCAAAAAGAGCTTTTATTCAGACTGGGGAGCAGAAATTACCCACAATGGATAGCGTGAATATGAGTTTGTCTCTTATCAGTAGAGAAGCTCATGTTGGCTCATTCATTGATGGCTTCGCCATTACATTAATGGTTGTTATCATAGTATTAACCTTATTAATGTTTATAAAACCCGCACCAGAGAATAACATCGTCCCTGGGGGGAAATAAAAAATGACAGGTGATTTATTGGTTCGCGACAACGGTCAGTGAAATTTTATCAGTATTATTTTTAGGAAATGGGCTAATTTGCTCGGTCATCATAATTAGCTCATTATTTTTTTCTACCCTTGCACTAATACCTAAGTTGTTTTTTCTAATAATTATGTCTGGAGGGAGTGCAACACTAAATGCAATAGTGCGTCCAGCTTCTTTAGTTTTAAACTGAAAGTTATCATTTTTAGTACTTTCATTATCATTTTGTTGTAATGGTGAAAATGACAGAGTAATAATCGATTCATTTGGTATATCAATATTTTTGGAATAAATATTACCTTGTAAACTGATTGCGTTTTCTTTATTACTAAGGTTATGCGGTTTTTTCACACAACCAGATAGAAAAAAAGCGAGAATAAATAAAAATATTGATGTTTTTAATCTTTGTTTATAATTCATAATCTTCATATTGATACTCTTTATCTTTATAAGATAGTGCGATTAAATACTTTTTGAAAGAAACATTGAATATATGAATAAACCCCTTTCTTTTGGTGGTTGAATAGCGCATGGCTAGCCTCCGATTTAGTGCCCGTATAGAGGATGCCGACTCTAGGCAGCGTCATAATTAGGTTTTCATCAAGCTCCATTTTTTTGAAAGAGAGGCGTAATTGTCTGACTAATTTGTAATAACTACTTTCAGTCACAATTGTTCCACGTTTTTCCCAGATCTCATACATAATTTCTCGCTTACTGCTGGTTTTATTCAGTAATAATTTCAATAAGCATGATTCATTCTCTGAAAGATTAATCGTTTTCTTCCCCCGAGACAGGGTTCGCTTAAGTGGGTCATAAACAACATGTTCAGATAAAATAATAAGAGGTTCTTGTTCAATTTGTTCAGTATTATTCATATTATTTTCCGTAAATATAATTTCATCGACAAGTTATTCTTCCATATCCTAACGTTCAATACGTCGTGCCACAATATAAAAAAACGACACACTATAAGATATTTATAAAAAAAAGACGATTTTTAATAAAAACTCTCTGTTTTTTTAGGATGACTTAATTTATAACTTTACGACGCGCTATATATATCAATTTTGTATATTGATTTTTTATATTTTTCTATGGAATGTTTTGGGTTAAGACTTAACATAAAAATAATATATTAAGTCTATGAGAAGGTGGGGATATTAAAAGGAGTGACGCTTTAAGTGTGCTATAACGAATTTAATTGATTAATAAAATTTGAACTCATCATCTTGGTCACCCTCTAGACTAATACTACTGATACTATCATTCATCTGGTTGATAAATGGCTGAGTCATCAGGTTAGTTGCATTAACTCGATATAAGGTTTTTTCAAATGTTGCTTTGAGTTGTTCTTGATCAGCAAATGCGTCGGGAGTTTTTAGTCGTTGCATTGCTCCAGTAATAAACCGCTCTTTTGCTTCATTCGTTGAGTTGGCGAGTTTTTTATACAAGACCAAAAAATTGGCTCTGCGCGCTTCGTTATTTGTGTCATCAATTTTTAATTGACTTAATAATTGATTGATCTCGGTATGTTCAGCATCAGTTAATACAATATAGCGCTCTTGAGATGCTGTCGGTTTGACGGTGGTAGATTTTGTGTGCCACGCATCACTCACTTTGGTTGTAATATTGGGGCGATTCGAACCTGTTGATATTTTTTCATTCATTCCTACGTTGAGTCTATTAAGCGTTAGTGGGGATATCATTACAATCTCCTTGTTCGATCAAAGCCATGATGTGCTGATAGGCTGATTTTCTCTCTGCTAAAATTTGGCAGCGGGCCGAGACGGATAATATTTGAGGCAAAGTCTGCTCGGCGGCAATCGTCGGGGAAAAATGAATGACTTCATTACCTATTTCTAAAGCAATATCCCCCTCTACACTGGGTAAGATTTTTAGACCCGCCTCGATATGGTTAAACATGTTTTGTAACCTATCAGGTAAATACAGTGTGATGGGGCGTCGCTCTTGTTGCTGAATAAGGTATTTAGCAATGATTTCTTGTAAGTGTGGATCATGAAAAAGCGCAGAAAGTTGCTGCAATAACGTTTCTTGGCTTTGATTCACGGCTTGTTGATAGCACTTTTCGCTGATCTCAATGCTTTCAATTAATTTAGACAGGAGCTGTTTTAAGCCATCAGAGTAGCCTTGCTGATAGGCAATTTTGTGAATATGTTCCACCTGTTGCTGAGCTTGTTGATAACGCTCTGTGGCTTGCTGTTGAGCTTGTTGTTCAATCTGTTTCACATAGCGAAACGCACGAGTAGCATGATGTTTAATCAATACTTTTTCACATGCGGTTTGTTGGATATCAGGCTGTATTTTTTCTGACATAACGGCAAGTTTCTTCAATGATATTCCAAGGTAGCATCGCGTTAAACGATGAAGGGATTAGCGCTAACGTTTGATTGCTGAACATATATTTTAACCTCTCGGTATAAGCACGCCCGAAGGGAGTGATATAGGCGAAAAGTTGTTCAGCCCCAAGCGCAAGTAAATGTTGGGGAGTCGGGCTTTCTCTATCAGTGCACTGCCAGAGTGGGTCACTGTATTTGTGGCGTAAGTCGGAAAAAGCCGCCAACTCTCCCCACCAAGGCAGCGCGCCTGAATGTAAAATAGCCCCTAATCCGAGAGCGACTTTTGGGAGTTGATTCCACTCCATCGACAAAATACGAGGTAGCCGTGCCGTTGTGCTATCAGGCCAAGGCAAAAGATACTGTTGGATCAACTGCTGGTTATGCAGTTTTTTTAACGTTGCAGGTAATCGATGATAATCAACATCACTGTATTCTAAATGGAAATAACTCCCCGGCGCTAAGAAGATATCTGCTTGCAGAAGTGGATGAATATTATGCAATAGTGTCATCGATTTTTGCCTCTATAGCGGCCTTGTCTTGATCATCTCTATTTTTCAATGATTGCTGGCGGTGCCAAAGGAATATGGCTAGGCCAAGAACAGCGGCTCCCCCGAGCGTCAGTATGGCAACCCAAATAGGATTAAATATTGATTCAGGTTCAGTGCGAATTTGATGCTGTAAAGGTGGGCGGCTGACAATCACCACAGAAACATTGTCATAATTGGTTTCTGCAAAGCTACTGGTTAGGAATAGTTTGATTTTATTCATCATCAATTTCGGGTCTTCATTACCAGAGTAGGTCACTAAACTAGACACTTTTTGCGTCTGCTTAGTCGGGGTATTACCATTCAGAGGGTAACTGACATGCACCCTCGCATTAACAACATCAGGGATCGTTAATAGAGATTGCTCTAAGCGTTGTTCAATCAAGGAGAGCAGTCGAGTGCGTTCCGCCTGTGGTGAAGCAACCAGCGAGTCTCCCGGGAAAGCCTGAATGATCTCCACAGGGTCTTTAGACGGTAAGTTATATTGACGTAATAAATCTACGGCGATCACAAAGTCACGCGGCGATACCTTTATAGAATCCCCTTGTTTATTATCTTGTTTACGTGAAGCTTCAACGCCATGCTCTTGTAAGATGGCTAGGACTTCATTGCTCTGGCGTTGGCTAAGATGACTGAGTAAGAGTTGGTTATCACACCCAGCCAATAACCCGACGAAGGTAATTAGGATTAATTTCTTCAATGTATTCATGACTTATTGGGCTTTTAGTAGAGTATCAATAGCACCTGTGGCTTTATGGGTGAGGGTCGACACAAAATTGAGGCCTAAACTGTATTGGGCGATTGAATTTTGCATATTCATCACATCAATGGGATTGCTAACATCTATGGTATCGGCTTGGTGAAAAAGGGCCTCTTTTTTATTTTGTACTTCAACAGAATATTGTGCATAAAGAGATCTAACCGTACTTTCAAGAGATTGAGTCGATACGCTGTCAGTAGTATTATCTAACATCATTGACATGAAAACGGATCGATTAATAGGCTGTATCATCATAGGCTCCTAAAAGGTAGAGCACCCACAAAGCGATGCTCTATTGTGAAATTAAACGTTACGGATAATGGCTTGAGCGGTATCTTTAATGGATTTCATTAAGTTGCTTTGTAACTGTCTTGCCATATTGTAGCTACCACTTAAAGCGGTAATTTTTCCGAGAGTCAGTGGGTTATCGACTTCTAACTTTACCGTCTTACCATCAGGTGTTGTCGTCTTACCATCAAGTATGTCTTTTAATTCATCGGCGAACTCTTTGGCTCGGTTACTGACATTCGCACTACTGCGATACATCATTCCCCAGTTTTTATCACCAGCCACCGGCGTTTCGAATGCGGATGACTCCCAATTACCCGTGTCTTTATTAATACCTAGAATACCTGAATCTGACATATATCACCTCATTAATTAATTGTGTTTGAATTAAACGACCAATGGTTATGGCCTAAAATAATAAAACCCTGATCGTTACGGATAAATGATTTCCCTGTTAGTTGATTCGTTGCCAGAGAAATTGAAAACTGAATATGCTGATTTCCCCATTGATTAATAAATTGATCCGCGAGCCGAACAGTAGACGATATCTGTTTATCATCCAAACTTCCTTGAACAATAAATATGGTCATATTATCTTTATCAACTCGTTTCCACGGAACGTTACTTTCTGTTAATCCTATTTCCGCCTTTTTTATCAGTTCGTCTAAATTGACGGTCAAAATTTCACTGTTTTTATAGCAGCCAAGATAACCTTTCATAATATTATTAATGATTTTTTCATCCTTAGTGGTTACCTGTTTATTGGCTTTTCTAACAATAGGGTGACAAGGATTACTTAAATCAATCTTTAATAAACTCGGTACGTTTTCGGAAATTTTATTCTCAATTTCACTTTCCAACTGAGCTATTTTTGTTATCTGATACTTTTCAGAATAATGCTCTTTTCTTAGGCGTTGAATACTCCAGTCGACGTCACGCTGATTTCGCACTAAAATTAAGGTTTCACCTTGCTGGTTCAGAGTCACAATGATGGGATAATGGCTGCCTTGTAGAATGTTTTCGACAGTGTTTATCTTTTTTAAAGAATTATTTCCAGAGTAGTATTGAATAACTAGAATTATTGAAAAAATAGTTAAAACAAATAGCCCAAAGAAAATAAAATTTTTCTTGGTTAATTTGGATTCCAGCATAGGTTGACTGTCATTTTCAATACAAATTTCAGGTAATGCAGGCTCACGAGTTGATAGGTTCCATGGTGCATCAATTGGTTTTATTGCAATAGGAAATGTGTCGGCCAATATTAATTCTTGAAAGGGGATAGGAATAGACTTTGATTTCATACCATCATTGATATGAAGATAAAATATTGGTTCATCGGCATCATTGATATGATCATTCGAACCATCCTCTGTTGTGATAGCTAGTTCGTAATGTATTGATTCACTAGGGATATAGTAAGTCATAAGCCCATCATTATCGACCTCCGTGTGGTATTCAACATTCGGGTCAATAACAATCAAATGAGCGTCAGCAGTTAACATTAGCTCATGTCCATTCATGGGGCCGCTAGCAATTTTCATTATACAAGCGCGGCTATTTGTATCTTTCATAAAGTAAATTCCAATGACAAGAAATTGGCGCTAGTAAAACTGATAACTGCATTTCCGTCAGTAGAATTTATCTTAATCATTCTGACCTATTATGTTAGATATCGAGTATGAGTTATTCCGGATTATTCCTTTGTGCCATGATGCATTTTCCGCCATTTTAGCGCTATTGATTCTCTTTAGATAAAGTAGAAACATCATGGTGAATACAAATATTGCGGCATTACTTGAAAATAAAGAAGGCTGCTTCTCTTTACAAGACAGCTTAGTTTTAGCGATACCTAACGCTGAGGAAACAGCGTTAATTTTTCATTCTCCCTATTCGGGTAAAAAAGTAGAGGTAATGGGGCAATCTTTATTTGTATTCCCATCATCAGATATTACTTCTATTAATAAAAAGGGCTGGTTTATTCATTCAATGCTACTTTCTGAGGTCATTGAAGTTCTTGCTGTTATTGATACCGCAATGGGGCAATCATTTCTTGCAGAAAACGAAATAACCTCATCAGATAATAAAGAAGATGAAGTTATTCATCTATCAAGTGATATTTTTTCCGAATATTCAATAAAGAATATTGTTATTGATTTGATTATTCAACGGCAACCTCAGTTTTATTCATGGTGCAATATATTAAGGCGCTATGAAGCATACGGCATTATGCGTTTTTTACTTTCTGCCGCCGAAAAAGATAAAAATGCCAATATTAACCAGCTATGTGCAAGGTATGGTGTGTCGGCTTCTTATTTTAGGCAGCTATATCGAGAAAACTTTAATAAAACAGCAAAAAGAAAAATTATGAGTGTGCGAATGGCATCAGCCATTTTGAAATTAATTGAAAGTGATAATTCAATACTCGATGTTGGGTTGGAAGCGGGTTATTGCTCCGCATCGCATTTTACTAACGATATTAAAAAAGAGCTAGGGTTAACTCCCTCTGATATTAGGCACCTTGGAGCAAAATTATATGAGCAGTAAAAGAGGTGGAGTGATCTTATTGTCACTCTTTTTACTGAGTGTGGATCATAGTTTAGCGCAAACGACAGTGATCACAGCAGAGCCGGTTAAACAAGAAATGGGTCAGGAGACCTTTGTCGCCAATAATATTGCGGTAGGAAAAGTGTTTGATTCTATCGCTGAGCGACTGAATAAGCCGATTATTCTCAGCAAACTTGCGGCACAAAAACGCATTACAGGTAATTTTAATTTAGCGAATGCCGATGAAATGTTTAAAGCATTAACTCGCCGTATTGCGCTGGTTTGGTATGACGATGGTGCAGCGATTTATGTTTATGATAATAGCGAAATGCGTAGTGCAATTATTCCGATGAATAATGCCAGTAGCCAACAAGTCCTCAATTATATTAAGAAAAATGGGATCTACGACCCGCGTTTTCCTGTCCGTACTCAAGGGGAAAATAGCCTGCTATTTGTTTCTGGGCCGCCGTTATATGTTGAATTGATAAAAGCCGCTACGCTGTATCTTGATGAGCAAGTTAAGCAGGAGTCGTTATCTGGGGGAGAGTTGGCAGTGATCCCCGTAAAATATGCTTCTGTGACAGATAGAAACTATGCGTTGCGCGGTAATAACATCACGGTGCCGGGCATGCTGTCAGTTATCAGTGAGCTATTCAAAGATACGCCGACCGGCGCCGTACCGACGCAAAAAATAACTCCCAAAGAGAAGGTTGGAGATGATATTGATGCCTTGATGGATGCACCCATCGGTGAAGCTTCTGAGTCTCTAGCGACATTTAGTCACTCTTCATCATCAAATGTGCCTTTTTCTTTGGTGGCTCACCCTGATAGTAACAGTCTAATTGTTAAAGGTTCCCCTGAACAAATTCGTTATGTTCGCCAACTGGTTAGAACGTTAGATACGCGTCGCCGCCAAGTTGAGCTATCACTGTGGATTATCGATATCACGCGTAGTGAATTGGATAATTTAGGCGTCAATTGGGAAGTTGGCACGATTAATACGGGGAACACGGCATTTTCTTTTAATCGCAGCACGTTATCAAACAGTACGGATTTTCTGTTACGCGTTGATGCCTTAAGCAAAAGCGGTAATGGCCATATTGTTTCTCGTCCTGTTCTGCTAACCCAAGAGAACATTCCTGCCTTATTTGATAACAACACCAGTTTTTATGCCAAGTTACAAGGGGAACGTATTGCCACCTTGGAGCAAGTCACTTACGGCACCATGGTGAGTGTGATGCCGCGTATTTCATCTGGTCATCAAGTTGAGATGGAAGTGAATATTGAAGACGGCGGTGAAAAACAATCAAAAAGTGGTGAGGTTTCGAATGTGGAAGGCCTTCCATCTGTTAATCGTACGACTATCAATACGGTTGCGCGTATTGCGCAAAATAGCAGTTTATTAATTGGGGGATACACCCGAGAACAAGTGGTTGAAAATGAAAGTCATATTCCTTTATTGGGGGATATCCCACTGATCGGCGGCCTCTTTAGTCATACCTCCGTTAATAAGCAAAAAATGGTGCGATTGTTTTTGATCCAACCGCGTTTATTGGACGAAAACGAAGTATGGGATGGGCGTCAGTTCTCGGAAAATCAGCGTATTAAAGAACAAAACGGGCAGTTGCACAGTACCGTTAAATTTTTGAAAACCTATATGGAGCAACCATGGCAATAACGCCTTTGGGCTTTGGTTCCCGCATAGTCAGCAGTTCACATGAAAAGAGTCGATCATCAAAAACCAGTGATGATTCGGACGAAGTATTGCGCGGTCAAGGGGTTATCGATAGTGCTGGGGAATATGCCTCAATGTCGATGTTGGCGGCGAGCCATGTAAAAAAAAGTGGCTCTAAACAAGGAGAAACCGAAGATTGGATGCAATTTGCTGAGCGCATCCTTGATGAGCATGCCGATGAAACCATTTTACATGTTGAAAGTGCGCTTAATCGGCAGTTTATGACTCCTAAAGAGCTAAGAGCATTTTTATTGCGCTTTTTTGCCGACCCTAGCGATTTGTTAATGGCGCTTGCGGCCTTAATCAATCGAGGGAAATTGAAGGCTGAGCAACTCGAACAACTAAAAGAGCTGGAGCAACAACTTAACGCTGAGGATAGCGATAGAAGCACTCAAGCGGGGATAAATATTGCACTGGTTGCGAAGGCGTTTGCGCAAAAAATTAAGCAATCCGCAGGGAACTTACGCATGTTATATCGTGAGTTTCTTAGTTATGACGGCCCTGTAGTTTATCTATATGAGCAGTGGGTTGAGGAGATGGAAAGCCAAGAGCGCGAAAATATTATGCGTTATTTAAGCAGAGCGCTGGCGTGTGATCTACAAGCCCTGCCATTGGGCGATATTAATATTAGTGAATTTGGTGATTATTTTCTCCGTGTAGGGCGGTTACGTGAATTGCAGTCACTTGAGCATGTGTTCACCCAACAATTTTTCCAATCGGGGCTTTTTCGGCAGCACAGCCAACTGATTAATTCTGAGTTTGCTAAAAAGCTCAGTCAGCTCTTTACCAGTGGTATTCGTAACCAAGCGCAATTTGAAGAGAATTTGTTGTTATTTATTTCATCACAGTTAGGGGCGATGAGCACGGACTTACGGGCGCGTTTTTTACAATTATTAATTTTGGCATTTGGAACAATACCCACCGCAATTTTTCAATCATTGGAAGCACGAGAAGAGCTGCTCAATCAATTGAAAATATATATGGACTATGTGAAGGCACAAGAGGAAATCATGATGCGCAACGGTTTGCTAAATAAGGAACAGAAACCGCATGAATAAATTTACGGGATTTCTTTTGGCGATCCGCAATCGCCCAGAATTGATGGTCTTAGTTATTATGGTGATGGTCA
The DNA here is from genome assembly GCF_028477805.1 of Providencia sp. PROV268. NCBI lineage: Bacteria > Pseudomonadati > Pseudomonadota > Gammaproteobacteria > Enterobacterales > Morganellaceae > Providencia > Providencia sp. PROV268. The sequence continues at coordinate 73,011 of NZ_JAMPLW010000020.1, read as the reverse complement.
TCGCCATGCTGATTATTCCATTACCAACAATATTGGTCGATTTATTAATTGGCTTGAATATTATGATATCGGTGCTCATTTTTATGAGCTCTTTCTATATTACTCGCATATTAAATTTTCAATCATTCCCTTCTATTTTATTAATAAGCACATTATTTCGTCTCGCATTATCTATTAGCACGAGCCGCTTGATTTTATTGGAGGCTGACGCGGGCGATATTATTGCCACCTTTGGTGAGTTTGTGATCCAAGATAATTTAGTGGTCGGTATGGTGGTGTTTGCCATTGTGACCATAGTGCAATTTATTGTGATCACGAAAGGGTCTGAGCGTATTGCTGAAGTGGCAGCACGTTTTTCCCTCGATGCAATGCCGGGTAAGCAAATGAGTATTGATGCCGACTTACGGGCAGGGATGATTGATGAATCGACGGTGAAAGAGCGGCGCGGCGACTTAGAAAAAGAGAGTCAATTATTTGGTTCTTTTGATGGTGCAATGAAGTTTATTAAAGGGGATGCGATTGCAGGGATTGTCATTATTTTTGTCAATCTGATCGGGGGAATTTCTGTGGGTGTTGCACAGCAGGGCATGGATATGTCATCGGCTCTGAATACATTCTCACTCTTAACCATCGGTGATGGTTTGGTGGCACAGATCCCAGCACTGCTTATCTCTATTAGTGCAGGCTTTATTGTGACTCGCGTTGGAGGCAATGATAAAAACTTAGGTCAAAATATCGTTTCTGAGTTATTTGCGAATAATTTTACGATTCTTATTACTGCCTTCATCGTTTTATTTATGGGGTTCCTGCCGGGTTTCCCTACTGCTATTTTTCTCTTTTTAGCCTCTTTGCTATCAGTACTATTTTTTGTTCGTTTTTGGAAAACGCGTAAAGAGAAGAATAAGCAGATATCACAAACTGAGCAGGTGAGTGTCGATTCGGAAGTCACCGAAGGGGAAACACAAAGGGAAAATAGCCGTTTTGAGCCTGAATATATTCCTGAAACCTTGCCGATTATTATTTCGGTTAATCAGCAATATAAAAAACAGCTCGAAGAAAAAAACTTTTTGTTTCGTATGAAAAAGGATGTGTTTGTTCGTTATGGTTACCGGATACCCGATATTGCCATTAATTATTCACCTATCGTTCCAGATAACAAAATCATCATTTTAATTAATGAAGTTAAAGCAGGTGAATACGATATCTGTTTCGGTGGATTTCGCTTATTAACCATGAGTGATGAATTGGAATATTTAGGCATAACGCTGACTCATTTTACTGATGAGTATGGCGCAATTAGCTCTTGGTGTGGCAAGCAAGATCACGAACATATTGAACAGCTTGGTTTGATGGTGCGTGATGATGTGACCGAGATGATTGATTGCGTTAGTACACTATTGCTGCGGCATATTAATGAGTTTTTTGGGATCCAAGAAACGAAAAACTTACTAGATGATTTAGAAGGCAAATACCCTGAGCTATTAAAAGAGTGCTATCGACACGCGACGGTGCAAAAGGTGACAGAGGTTTTCCAGCGTTTATTAATGGAGAAAATCTCAGTGCGTAATATGAAACTCATTATTGAAACTCTCGTGCAATGGGTGCCAAGAGAGAAAGATAGCTTAATGCTCGTTGAACATGTCAGAACCTCAATGGCGCGCTATATCTCTTCCCGTTTTGCCATTGATGGCCGCTTAAATGTGCTTATGGTGAATTCTGTTTTTGAAGACACCATTCGCCAAGGCATTCGTCAATCTTCTGGGGGAGTCTATTTGCATTTAGAACCAGAAAAGACCAATGAATTAATTCAAGCTGCCGAGCTAGCCCTCGAAAATAGCCATTTATCTATTCGAGATATTAATGTGCTGGTGCCGGTCGATATACGTCGTTTTGTGAAAAAAATCCTTGAAGGACGCTTTCCTGAATTAGAGGTGCTCTCATTTAATGAGGTATCTGAAATGGTGAAAGTGAATATTATTAAGACAATATAAGGAAGTTTCTTATGAAATACCGCTTTGTAGAAGCATTAAATACATTTTTAAATTCAATGGGCCGTAGTGATCTAATTAATCCGCAACTCGACTGTCATTCAAATATTCAATTAGAAATGAATGACTCGCCAGCGATTAATATCGATCTTTCTGGTGATGATTTAATTATTTGGTGTCACCTTGCTGAATATAGTCCCGCAAAATTTGATTCAATGGCGCATATGCTACTGAGCATGATCGTGGAATATTCACCTCGCAATTTTCAATTGGGGCAACCGGCATTGAATCTTATTGATAATAGCTTGGTGCTTTCGGCTGTGATGAAAGAGTCAGCCTTAAACGATACTCAACAATTTGCTGACAGCTTTGAAGAGTTCTTTGAGCGTAGTAATCAATTCCAAACAGTATTAGCTAATTAAATCATGAAGCTTTTTGATTCTTGCGCGCACCCTGCGCGCATTCATGGCTGTTTAATGGAAGCCCCTTTGCAGGGAGTTTTTATTGGTGAGATCTGTGTTGTTGAACGCTCGATAACGTCAAAAGAGCGCATAGCAAAAGCACAAGTCGTGGGGTTTAAAGAGGGCTTAACTGTGCTCAGCTTAATTGGTCGAGCACAAGGGTTAACGCGTGATATGGTGATCCGCCCAACGGGCCTACCTTTCGTGTTTGAAATGCATGAGCAGCTTGCCGGTAAAATTTTTGATGCGGCGGGTGAGCAGGTTGGTGTGCTCGGTCATACAGCCGAAACAGCGTTCTGCCCTGACTCAAGACTAATGCGTATTGATAGTCCACCCGCGAGCGTGACATCTCGGCGTCCGATTGATGAACCACTTATCACCGGTATCCGTGCGATAGATGGCTTATTAACCTGTGGTCTTGGGCAGCGTATTGGTATTTTTGCTGCGGCAGGAAGTGGCAAAACTTCATTAATGAATATGATTATTAACCACGCGAAGGCGGATATCCATGTTGTTGCTTTAATCGGTGAGCGTGGCCGAGAGGTTATTGAATTTATTGAGGAGTTACAAGCCTCTCCTCATGCAGCCCAAACGGTGCTTATTTATGCCACTTCCGATAGCCCACCGATAGAGCGGTGTAATGCGGCGTTGCTTGCTACGACAATCGCGGAATATTTCCGTGACCGTAATCGACATGTCTTGTTATTTGTCGATTCAATGACACGTTACGCCAGAGCATTACGTGATGTTGCTTTGGCGGCGGGGGAACTTCCAGCAAGACGAGGCTACCCAGCGTCGGTGTTTGAGCAACTGCCTATGTTGCTTGAGCGCCCAGGTCGTATGCAGCAAGGCTCAATTACCGCCTTTTATACCGTATTGCTAGAAAGTGAAGAAGAGTCAGACCCTATTGGTGATGAAATTCGCTCGATTCTTGATGGGCATATTTATCTTAGCCATAAGTTGGCGGGAAAGGGGCATTACCCAGCGATTGATATTTTGCACAGCATTAGTCGTGTATTCCAAAAAGTCACGACGGATACACATCGCCAAGCCGCAACAAAAGTGCGTGATCGTCTATCTAGGCTAGAACAAATTCAGCTGTATTTGGAGCTTGGCGAATACCAACGTGGGGAAAGTGAAGACAACGACAATGCTTTGGATAAAAAAGAAGATATTGAACAGTTCTTGCAACAAAAGATGGATGAAGCTGAGCATTTCGAAATTGTATTAAACCGCCTCGACTATTTGGCTTCCTGATGATTAAAAGTCTTCTTACGTTAACGGAAAGACGCCTTGATCGCGCTAAACAGGAACAATGGCAAGTGCAGTCAGCAATCCGTGCGCTACAACAACAATTAACGGATATTCAATCGCGTATTGCGATATTGACGACACAAATCGCGTTATATGAGCAATCCGCCGAACTGAGCAAAATGGCTTTTTGGGAGAGCCAAAGGCTGAAAGCCGCTTTGCTCGCGGAAATTGCTCATCTTCAATACCAAACGGAGTCAATTAATACGGAAATGACTCGGTATGAGCAATCACGAAAAAATATTGTTGTGCGTATGTTTGCGTTACGTAACAAGTGCGAGAAATTCCAAAATTATCTCAAGCAGCAACACCGTGCTCGGCGTTTAAAATCGGAACGTCAGCAACAAAATGAAATTGAGGAGTTGTCCGCCTATGGCAACAGTAAAACTGGCGTTGAATGAACTGAGTACTAGGGTAGCGGAAAACCATGCTGCCTTCCCATTAGCAAAAGGTAAACAACCCGATAGCAAGTCGCTAATTAAACAGCGTATGGCGGAGGTCGCTTCGAAGAAAGCACAAACGTCGCCACCACAAAAACGACGCAAGAAAGAAATGGAAGACAGCTTAGCGCTATTATTGGCGCAGTTACCTGTGCACCTACGCCATACTGAAACGGCGGAAAAAATGATGGCATTTTGCCAATTGGGTATCAATGCAACGGCGGATGTGAAAGCCGCCCAATCACACCGTGAATTACCTGTGATAGAAGCATCGCTGTCACATAGGGCGCTACCGATGACAGAAATATCGTCGGACAGTGAGGGTGATTCGACCGATAAAGCGCTTATTGATGCGCCATTAGTTCCTAATCATGTCACGATTGGGCAAGGTGTTATCGGGAAAACTCACTGGCAACAGGAGAGCAATCGGTTATCAAATACTGCTGAAACGGTCTCTGTAGAAACCAATGCAAATTTATCTATCTCTGCAAATACAAATAAAAATGTGGTGAGACATCAAGCGTCAATAACAGCTTTAGCGCCTCAGCCAAAAAAATGGCAAGGAGCAGAGCACAATAAGCACGCATTGCCGCCATCAACGCAGATTAAACATCGTGAAGTAGAGCAAAATGATTTGCATATTCACCATGAAACCCATCATGAAATGCCAATACCGCTAGGCGTAAAAACGACGTCAGTTACTCGAGAGGCGATGTCTGTATCCCCCCTCTCTTTCCAAGCGCCAGCGCTATCTCTGCCTACGCATGAAAGCCGGATTTTGCCTCAATCCGAAATAACCGCACGACCAATGTCACCGTCACCATCTTTGGCTTCTATTTCAGTGGCAGATCAGGGGCAGTACAGTACGCCCTCCTCATTGCCGCTTGTTCAGCCAGCGCAATCACAAAAAATAGATGAAGGCGATACAGTGCCTAAGATTAGCCAGCCATATCCGCAATTGGAAATCGATGACTCCCCTGATTGGGTGATACCACCATTAGCCACTACGACTTGCAATGAAAAGGGGCAAATAGCTCCGATGGTGCAATCTCGTCAACCCACAAATAAAGCAAATTCCACCCTAGATATGGGCACAGAAGCGATGGCGGCAGCGACAGAGAATAAAGTGACACAAATTGAAGGAAGCCGCCTCACTTATACCTTTAATCAATGGCAGAACAGCCCTTCGGTGACATTTGAGTTAGCCACTAGAGGCAGTGAACTATTGGCTACCACCACTAGCCCGGAAGTTCATCGTGCGTTACATGAAAATCAGCACCTTTTACGCAGCGATCATCCGTTATCAATTCGTGATGAAGAATCGCGTCATGAGCGACAGCGCCAACAAAGGCAACAACAGTCTGAGCAAGAAGATCATTAATCATGTTGAATATTCGTCGTATTAGCCAGCGAGCACTCCAAGTACGCGCTTGGCAGCAATGTTACCAACCTGATTTGGAAACCGTCTCCCCCAGACAGGGGGAGCGCTATTTCCAACTGACGTTAATCAGTCACACGGAAAAAGTACATGCACTGGTCAATGTGGAACGTTGGTGTCACCACCATTGGCCCGCTTTCACGCATTATGCTTGGAATAGCATTGATGAGGATAACTTAATCAGTCTATTTACGACTGAAAATCGTGGAATGCGCTTTTTCTCCGAGCATTTCCGTTGTGGTTCACTCGAAATTATTGATGATAGCCCTGCAAAGCCTTGGTTATGTGTGCAAGAGCCGGCTTTGGGCCAGGTGTTGTTACCTTCACCAATAGAAGGGTTAGCAAAACAATCAAAACAACAATTTGCGTTGCATAAGCTTAAGTTACAAGCGGATTGGGTATTGGGCTATAGCTATATTAGCGCAAAACTTCTGCAATCTATCCAGTTGCATGATGTGTTTTGTATTCAGCAATTACTGCTGAATATGTCAATCGCAGGGCGCCCTTTTGCCCGTTTTCAAAAACAACAAGAAGGTCAATTTATGATTGAAGAGACGATCGCCCCTATTGCCGATGAGAGTGCGTTATTACAAGAAGAAACCTTTTCAGATGAGGTTGTGAAACCATTCGATGTGAATGCGATGACAATCAAATTAACGTTTGTACTTGGTCAGACTGAAATTACGCTGAATGAGTTAGCCGATATTCAGCCGGGAGCCGTATATTCGATTGGTGAAAATAAAGAGCGTGAAGTCAAAGTGTATGCCAATAAGCAGCTCATTGCTGAGGGAGAGCTGATTTATATCGGTGAGAGTGACGAGTTAGGCTTAGAAATTACTCGTCTTGCTCATCTGGGTGATAAAAGGCCATAACATGTCCATTGTATCCAACGAAATACCCATGTTGGCACTGGTTTCACTGGCCACATTACTGCCGTTTATTATTGCGGCAGGCACCTGTTATTTAAAAATATCGATCGTATTAATCATGGTACGTAATGCCATGGGGGTTCAACAGGTTCCCTCAACCATGGCTTTAAATGGCATCGCGATGTTGTTATCCCTTTTTGTCATGATGCCAGTGGTACAAGACATTAGCCATTATATGCGTGAAGAGAAGGTGGATTTTGGCAATGTGGAATCGGTCGATAATTTTGTTGATGGCGGCTTAGGACGCTATAAGGCCTATTTACAAAAATATTCTGATCCTGAACTGGTGCAATTTTTCGAATCAGTACAACAGCAGCGAAATGAAGAGCCAATGGACGCCGAAGCGCATTCAGCCACACTATTTTCACTATTACCTGCCTATGCACTGAGTGAAGTTAAGTCAGCATTCGAAATTGGTTTTTATATCTATTTACCCTTTGTTGTGATTGATCTGGTGATATCTAGCATTCTGTTAGCTCTCGGTATGATGATGATGAGCCCAGTCACTATTTCGGTGCCAGTTAAATTGATCCTGTTTGTCGCTATTGATGGATGGTCACTGATTTCGAAAGGGTTAGTGATGCAATATCTTGAATTGGCACAGCAATAACAAGGATACGATGAATGGATGAGATTATTTATAGCAGCAATAAAGCAATGTTATTGATTGTTATGTTATCCGCTATCCCTGTTATTGTGGCGACAGTGGTTGGGTTGCTGGTGGGATTAATCCAAACGGTTACGCAATTACAGGAGCAGACGCTTCCTTTTGGGATTAAATTGCTGGCGGTGTTTGGCTCGTTATTTATGATTTCAGGCTGGCTGGCAGATAAAGTGATGAATTATGCGTTAGAAGTGTTAACGACAGCCATTCCAGCAATAGGGCTTTTGGGATGAATCAAGAGATACTGTCTTTTTATTCGTCCATGTATTTTACCTTTCAGGAAGGGTTAATCACATTAGCTATCGCTTGGGTACGTATTGCTCCAACACTCTTCTTTTTACCTTTTTTGAGTAACAAGTTACTCAGTAGCGGTATGATTAAAAACTGTGTGACTGTCTATATTGTATTAGGGCTCTGGCCACTGCTATCGACTCATAATCTTCAAGAAGAGCGTGTTGGTTTTATGGAAATAGTGCTGTATGAATTAGCGGTAGGGTTAATCACGGCACTTATTTTAGCTTTACCGTTTATGATAGCGAATATTATCGGTGAGCTGATTGATACTCAGCGTGGTGAAACAATTAGCAGTATTGTGGATCCTGCCAGTGGCAGTGAAGCGTCAGAACTTGCGGTCTTTATTAGTTATATCGTGTGTATGGTCTTTTTATCGCAAGGTGGCATGCTATTATTAGTTAAAACATTTGCACAAAGTTATCAGCTATTACCGTTTGCGGCAGGTTTTTCCCAATTTAATAGTTTGCCATTAGGGGAATGGATGAACCAAATGGTGGTAAAAGCGATTATATTGGCGGCACCTATTCTCATTACCCTATTTATTAGTGAAGCTGCATTGGGGTTATATTCACGTTTTTGCCCACAGTTAAATGCGTTTTCTTTATCTTTAACCATTAAGTCAATTATCGCATTTGCTGTTTTTTTGCTCTATTTTCAGAATGAAGTGCCTGATATCTTGGTTAATATGATTTCAACCTCTCCATTACATAACATCTTTATATTATCGGACCCAGCATAGAGCACATATAAAATGGCAGAGAAAACCGAAAAACCTACCGAGAAAAAAATTAAAGATTCTGCTAAAAAAGGGCAAAGCTTTAAAAGTAAAGACAGTGTTGCGGCATTAGTGTTAGTCGTTAGCGTTTATGTAATCACAGGAACAACCAGTTTATTTGAAATAGCTGGATTGATGAAACGTATTTTGTTATCACCTTATAATATTAATATCAATATATTATTAAGGGAGTTTATTGGTGCCTTTCTAAAAATAGTTATTCCTGTACTACTCGCCTGTTTTATTTCAGGAGCGATACTTTCTTTATTACAAAGTCGTTTCCGCTTAGCAACAGAAGCCATTAAAGTTGATTTTTCAAAGCTCAATCCAATTTCAGGGATTAAGAAAATATTTTCACTGAATTCTCTTAAGGAATTAATTAAAGCATTTCTTTATCTGATCGTATTTTCTATCTCGGCCATGGTATTTTTTATTCTTTGGCGGCATGACATTTTCTTGCTGTATCGTAGCACGATAAATGGAGTGATTTATCAATGGGTGGGGCTGTGCGCTACCTTTGTTGTCGTTTTTTTAGCCGTTGCGTTATTTATCATCTTAGTGGATGTGGTCACAGAATTCTTCTTGTTTATTAAGGGATTAAAAATGGAAAAACAGGAAGTGAAAAAAGAGTATAAAGATAATGAAGGGGATCCTCACTTAAAAAGCGCTCGTAAAGGGCTGCATCAGGAAATATTGTCGGAAGAGGTGAAATCCAATGTGCGTAACTCGACTTTTGTGATGGCAAACCCGACGCATATTGCAATGTTAATTTATTATAATAATGATATTGCGCCATTACCTTTTTTATTATTTAAAAGCCATGGATTACAGGCAAAAATGATTGTTCGATATGCCGAGCAACAAGGCGTTCCTGTTGTCCGTGATATTCCATTAGCTAGAAAAATATGGCGCTATTATCGGAAAGATAGTTTTATTGATGAGCATGGTTTGCAGGATGTAATGCGGATCATCAATTGGTTAATTCGCATTGAATTAGAAAAGATGGGAATAGATCTCGATGAAGAATCAATGAAACTAATAAATGAGAGAAAAATCATTCAGGAAGATAAAGACAGTTAAATTAACCATTTGTCGATAATATCGTTTTTTATAAGAAAATTCAGTTTTGAATAGTTATGATGTAATTATTAATGATATTGCGTCATATATCCTACATTTTTATAAGGTGAATATATGAGTAACAAAGAAAAACAGTCTATAGATATGGATGAATTGCTTAATGATGTTACGTCGGCATTAATGTCTGGGGCAACTTATAAAGATATTCATGGTATTTCACAAGAGATGATGGATGGCATCTATGCCTACGCTTATGAGTTTTATCAACAAGGAAAATTAAAAGAAGCAGAAACCTTTTTTCGCTTTTTGAGTATTTATGATTTTTATAATACCGACTATGTGATGGGGCTTGCCGCTGTTTACCAATTAACTAAACGTTATGAAAAGGCCGCTGAACTTTATGCATTAGCTTTTGTATTGGCTAAGGATGACTATCGTCCTTTATTTCATGCTGGCCAATGTAATTTGATGCTTAAAAAAAGCAGTGCAGCACTGCACTGTTTCGAAAATGTTTGTAATAGCAGTACCGATAGTGAGTTAAAAGCCAAATCTCAGGCTTACCTTAATGCATTGAAAAAGAATCTTGAAAAGACTGATTCAGTGCAGAAAGACTCTTCAATAAAGTAGAGGAAACAATATGGCAGCAATCACCAATATAACATCTGATAGGATAGGCCTAGTCAAAGCCTTTCAGCAAGGTGTTAATCCATTAGAAATGGGGGATAACATCGCCAAAGCGATGTTAAGTATGGAGACCGCATGCGAAGAATTAACATCAAATGAACAAGTGAAACGCAGTAAATTAGAAAGCCAGCCGCAACTGCAAGAGCCGAAAAAAGGTGTGAATGCAAGAGTGTCAATGATGGAGGCTTTCTCATCGATACGTAAGATATTAGGTGAAAATAATATCAATGAATTACGTAATCAACTGCATCAGTTAAATATTGAATCCGATGCGCTGAGGCAACATGGCAATGCGTTATTAGATTCATTTGTAAAAAATACAGAAAAACTACAGCAAGCTGAAAAAGATGTGAATGCTATTTGCGTTGACCATACTAATACCAAAAATGAGTTAGAGGAGCTAACGAAAACACAGACCCAGCAGCAAAATCGACTGAATGAAAATAAGCAGGCGTTAGCCAGTAAAACGAACGCACTCGATTTTGCTAAAGCGAGTTTAAGTGGGATACCAAAACCCCCTAAAACAGCCGATGACAAGCAAGATGCGCAAAAACTGACTCAGTTAATTGAACAGCTAACAACGGAAGTGAATGAGCTTAAACAGCAGGGGGGACAATTAACGACTCAGCTTGCGCAAAGTAATACCCAACTTGCTGATTTAGAATTAAAACTATCTACGATTGAAAGCAATCTTAAGGCCGCGTATTCAACAGCAGAAAAACTTACTGTGGCTGCTAATAGTGATCGCGACGTTTTAAATAAATTTATCCAAAATGCACCACGCCCTGTCGAAGTCGACGGTGAAAAGTGGGAAAACACGCTTGCTCTATTGACCATGTTAACCGCATCGCTGAAAAAAGCGATGAATGAAAACTCTATCCGCAATATGAAAGAGCAAGAAGAGGTGATGGCTAAGATCAGCGAAGCCTCTCGTAAAGATTCAGAGAAAAAAGCCAAAGAAGCCGAAGAGGCTCAGCGTAAAGCAGATGCTGCCAATAAAGCCGCATCGTGCGCCAGTAAGATTTTTAGCTACGTCATGTTAGCGGTTTCTGTTATTGCGACAGTCGCAACATTCGGCGCGGCTGCACCATTAACCCTTGCCGTTGCCGCAATCGGTATCGCCATTTCTGTCACTGATATCGTGTTGGAAGAGACGGGTAATGCAAGTTTAATGCAGATGTTAGCGACGGAAATTTCAAATGTTGTCACGGATATGTTGATATCGTTTGGGATGTCTGCCGAAGAGGCGAAAAAGATTGGTAGCATTGTTGGCATGGTTGTCGCAGCCGTCGCTTTTCTGGCGCTCTCTTTGGTTTCTATGTCCTCTTTTGTGAAAAACATCGCCAATACCGTAAAAACGGTCGTCAAAATTGCGGCCAATACGCTGAAAACTGTCGTGAAAAGCACATTAAAGGCGATGGCGAATACGATCGTCAATCTCGTTAAAAACCTGCTCAGCAAAATTAAAACGTTAGGCAAAGCCGCGGATGACATGGTGGTATTAACGAAATTTACTAAATTAGCCGATGCGGCGGAAGAGTTACAAAGTACCGTTAAAACAGCCAATCAGGTCGTGAGGAAGGCTCGTGATATTAAAAATGTCGCAAAAGCCGTTGATAGGACGCATGAGCAGGCTGATAGCATCAAAGATACTGCAAAAGCGGTCGACAAGTTACATGAACAGGCAGACAGCGCTAAGCATGCAGTAAAAACGGTTAATCAGGTGAATGAACAAGCAGACGGTATTAAGGATGCCGTGAAAACCGTTGATAAGGTGCATCAGCAAGCAGATAGCATCAAAGATACGGTGAAAGTGGTCGATAAAGTCGCTGATCAGGTTGAGGATGTTGCTGATATCGTTGATACAGGGAAAAAACTGGGCAAACAGAGCCTATTAGCGTCACGTGTCGAAGTTGGTGCGAAAGGGGCTGGTGTTGCGACGTCGGTGACAAGTGCGGTGACTGTTGGAGCATTACGCTTAGAAGGGGCCGCGCAACTACGAGAGCTTAAGACGCTATTCGCCAAAATGATGATGAATGATGAAATCATTAAAGTTCTCGATGAGTTGCTTGAGTCTCTGATTAAGATGCTGTCAAAACAATATGAGGTGTTTAATAACCTATTTACTGACACGCTGACCTCATTGAAACAATCAAATGAGCGTAAAGCTAATTCAATCAATCTCTCTAATTATGCCTAATTTTCATTAAGGAACTCTATTATGACGACTATTTCCTCACCAACGCCGTTTTCTATTCCAACCCAAAAGTTAGGCAATCTTGAGGGGCTGACTACTTTAACCGGTAGCGAAACTCAAACGATGTCAACGCAAGCACCAGCACAGCAAGTGTCCATCAAAGATGCTGTCGATATTACTGTGCTACGAACGCAAGATAAGCCGTTATTAAAGCTCCCTGAGCAAACGACGGTTAGTCCATCACTCCTGTTTGAAGTGAAAAACATGAACAAGGTCGAGCTTGAAGAGACCTCGAAAGTCATAGGCGGATTTTCATCGGCTTATGCAAACCTTCAGGAGCATATTGCCGTCACAGCAATCAAAGTTGAAAAAGCCGTCAGAGAAGTGATAACGGAAGAAAATAGCAAGTTGGAAAAAATGTTCCCAACAATCGCTAATTTGGACGAAAGCGAGATCAAGCAATTATCTCAAGGGGTTAATTTAATGCTGGCAGCCTCGGCAATTAAAGATGTGCAAGTGGCTCAAGCAAATAGTGAGGATGTAAAACCTGGTATTCAGTCACTTGACGCAATAAAAGAGAGCCAATTTATCGGCATTATGAGTAGCGATATTTTAATGGAGCTACGTAACCTACTGAGCCAGATTAAATCGATTATTAATACCGCTGATCGCCAACTACAAGCGGATTTTTTAAAGCTAAAAACGCAAATGGTGCAAAGTGCAGCAGATACAACGATTCAAGAGGGTAAAAAAGCATTTGAAGGAGCACTGATGGGATTTGCGGTTTCTCTGGGTGTAACACTTGCGGGGGCGGCATTACAAACTAAGCAATTAGTGAAACAAACCAAAGCTATTAATGTTCACGGTGTCGAAAGGCATAAATTATCTACTCAAGCACAATCAGAGATTGAAAGCAGTCGCCCATATATGAAAAAAACGGGAAATAAAGCGCTTGATCAACAAAATGAGTTACATGTTACTAACGTTCAAGATAAGGTTAAAGGATTGCAGTTAAAAGCGGAGCGGGAGCAACTGCAACTCGATCGAATTACCAACCAGACCCAAAAGAAATCGAGCATTATTGAAACAATGACTCGTTTATCCGATAACGCAGGTCAATTGGTAACTTCTGCGCTTAATATAGAGGTGAAAGCACTAGAAGCCCAAAAAATGGTGCTACAAGATATTGGTGATACTGCACGTGCTATAGCAAGTGATAAAGAAAAACAGATTGATACTGTTCTGGATTTGATGAAAAAAGTCTTTGATATTTTAAAAGAAATTATTGAGGGGCAAATCCGTACATTCCAAGCTGTTGCAACCAGAGGTTAGAGTATGAACGGAGTTAATATTGTTATCCAACCATCAGCTCTTGCTTCGATGACACCATCATCAGCGACAATAACTCATGATGATAGCGTGGTATCTCCACTGAATTTACAGGGGACATTTGTCCCCGATTTAGAACTCCCTATAGAGGAACGAGCTGAAAAAATCCTGCAGCAATATGGTGTTGACTACCCTGAAAAAAATAATTACCTGATTTCTAATAATATGCAAGACCATGAGCAAATCTTGGCACTAACGAGACTTGCACAATTTGAATTTAAAGATTCAATGGATAAAACCAGTAATCTTATTGCCTCAATGTCGGCGGAAATTACAAAAACTGAGGATGGCCGATCGCACATTAAAAGTATCAAGGGGTTAATTGATAATATTAACTCTAACTACCAAAAAAGCTTTGGTGAAATAACTAAAGGGGCGACGAAATATATGGAAACGCTTAATAAAGCATTAGGCTTATTGAGTACTTATATTTCAGCAGGAAAAGATGGTAAGATACGCTTTGATAGGTCAAAGTTTAATAATCAATTTATGATAGCTCTAAAGGATTATGTTATACCGAAAACCGGTACGGCATGGGATGCTTGGAGAGAGAAAGTTATTGATGATGATAGAATAAGCGATTTTATTAATGATATCGCTTCTATATCTTTTAAAGAGGGGGTGACAAGATCTACTATAGAGGGGGTGGCAAGTTTTTTTAAGAAAAAATTAGAAGGGCAAGGTTTTATTGTGAAAGAAACAGATGGAAAAATTAAAATTTACCCTGATTTTAATGTTGTCAAGGAAATAAAAAAAATAGTTGATGGTGTTGGATTAGATAAGGATGGTGACCTAATTTCCCAAGCGTTCCAAAGTATGCAAACGGCGATTGATAGTAAAAAAAATTCAGTGAATAATAGTGTATCCCGTTTATTAGAAGCTTTCCGTCAAGATAATAGCCATTTTGAAACTTTAACTCAATTATTAATTCAGTTATTAAAAGACCTATTTCAATATAATGCAGGTTTTGCTAATACATAACTGTTTAAAGACAATGTATCTTAATAGAGTGGGGTTTAAATACCCTGCTCTATTCTATTGTATCGAAATGGCTAATTATATTTATATAATTAAAAGGAGTTTCTATGCCAACAATCTCTCCCTCTACAACTATGCGAAGCACCGTTGAGCATAGGAGTAATATTCAGGCTAATGAATCCACTCATACATTGTTAAATGTTATGAATGGAGCTTTAAATATCGGTGATAGTAGCCCTATACAAATGGGAAAAAGAATCAATTTTTTTGCAAGTAGTAAAGTTCTACATCGTGAGCTTGATAGTGCTAAAGCAAATAACTTATTTACATTATTAAAAAACTCATCAGACAATTTAGTAGCAAAATATCATCTGACACCTGATATGATTGTAAATGTTCTAAGAGAAGACAAGAATAATATCAATGCAGTGTTAACTTCCTTTTCATTATTAAGCAAAGATGAAATTCCTTCTTCCGTATTAAATAGTCTTGCCAAAAATATTGCGGTGATGTCTAAGTCCTCAGCGGAAGTATCAAGTAAAACTTTAAGTAGCGAATTATTCAATTTATTACCTAAATTTGAAAGCAAACTGCAAACACGGTTTTTATCGGAATATGTTACGCCTGCGATTAAAGCTAAATTAAATGAAACTTATACTGATAGTCAATTGAAGCAGATGGCAGGTCTTGACTCTGCTCAACAGATTGATGATACAACACTGGTTAATCATTTTTTAAATCCAACGTTAGTACAGGAAAAACTAACAGGATTTGAGCGTGGGGTTAAGTCGAGCCAAGAGTTAAAATCTTGGAGTAATAAGAATTATAGATTGAATCAATGTTTTCAAAATTTAGAGGAACACATTGAAATTATTCTTGTAAATAAGCTGAGTGTACCGAGTGCAGATCATGCTCCTGTACAGATGAAACCAAAAGCAACAAGACAAGAACAGCCAACTTTATTGACCAATCCACAGCAGTCAGATGATGTGGATGGTGTGCCATATCAAACCAGTAGCCAAACGTCAGCGCCGATCATCAATAATTATTATATAACTAATAATTATGCTTGCCCTCACTGTATTTGTAAGGTGTCCGATACACCGAGTCGTTATGGTAGTGTGGCAACGACGGTAAATATTGACAGCGCGGCCTCTTTTCAGGCGGCGCCGAGTAAGACGATAGCGCAAAAAACCGCGACACCAGCGGCGGAAACCCCAACAACCTACCGAACTGAATTGCATGTTCAGCTCAGCGGTGACGGGAAAATTGTAAAACAGGATAGCCCGACACCGCCAAATAACGCCACTCAAGTTGATGATAGCGCCTCTCACCAGCCAGCGTTAAAAGATAAATCGAGTGGTGAAACATCAGAGAGCACTGAGCCACAAACAGGGGTCAATGAGGCGATTCTGCTGCAATCCAATCAAGAAAAAGAGGCTCCTGAACTTCCTCCTCGCCATCAAATGGGGGGGTATACACGCACAATGGATGGTAAATGGTTACCAAATACACAACAAACTGCCCCATTTGTGATCACCAGCGGGGGATTTAACCAAAGCACAAACCCTGTAGGCAGGTTGCAGTATAGCGCGAGTGATTCCAAGGTTGAGAGTGCAAAACCGACCGATCAACAGCTCATTGCAGCACAACGACAAAGAGCAGTAGATGGAATCGACTCTCAGTCGTTAGAAGAGCAAGTGACTCAACAGACAGATCATCTGTTTGATGCTCAGATACAACCGAATAGCCATTCACATTTAGTGGATGCGGCAAAGCAAGTGGCAACTGAATTAAGCAATATGCTGGATGTGGCAAATCGCTCTGCCATGGTGCTGAAAGACACGTCATTAGCGGCTGAACAAGCTACGCGCCAGTTAGATACACAACAATCACTAGATGATAAAGAGAAACCGGCTGTTCAATCGAAAGCAAGTTTTCCGTTGAGCAGCCATGCAAGTGGGATTTATCACGCTAAGGTGGCACAGGTTGTGGAAGAGCAGCCAACGGCAACAGTCGTTATTGAAAAAGAGAGTGCCGAACCGGTTGGAGCACAGCCTATTCATTATACTGAAACCACGGAGAAAAAAGCAGATAGCGATGTGACGAAGAAAAAATATCGTTGGCAGGTGAATACGGATAATCGGGTATATACGACGTCAGGTGGGCAGGCTAGAGATTTGTCACAGAAAAAACGTTATATCGGCGATGATCAGCGATTTAAATTAGGAAATGGGTCATGAGTACAGATAATTTAATTCATCAAACATGGCTGACGGAGCAAATAAAAGCGATCCGTGCCTATTCGGGGATCCATAAACCCATTACGATGGATTCGACCTTAATTTTAGATTTACATATTGATTCATTGGAAATGCTTGAGCTAATCACCGCCATTGAAGATTACACTGGCCAACGATTAAACGATAATATCTGGGTAAAATGGCATCGATTACAGGATATTGTTGATTACCTTTCTCAAACGAAGACCTGAAATTATTTTTACATCATGACCTGATAACAAGGATGTTCAGGTCATATCCGTGGTAATCGTACTTGTTCTATATACAACATCTTTAACAGTAATTCTGTTTACTGCTTAATGTTAAATTCACATAATATTAGACCATCTGTTTATTCTATTAATACAAACGTTTTTGTGTTTATATTGAAAAATAGCCATCGACGAGTATTTTCTCAAAACAACATATCACAAAATAAATCTGATTTAGCCAGTTAAAGATAATCTCATGGCAAATCCAAAAACCAGTGGTACTTAGGCGAGTCATTAACAAAAGGCTCGTTAGCGTTATCGCTTAAAATCGGTATTGAGTCATCATAAAAAGATTTGTTT
Organism: Providencia sp. PROV268; assembly: GCF_028477805.1. NCBI lineage: Bacteria > Pseudomonadati > Pseudomonadota > Gammaproteobacteria > Enterobacterales > Morganellaceae > Providencia > Providencia sp. PROV268. Next base: position 55,529 of record NZ_JAMPLW010000020.1, on the reverse strand, counting down.
TTGGGTTGATTATGAAAATTTTGTTTTAAAAAAACAAAAAATGGAAAATGAAAAATAATGGGGTTAATTTGATAATTTTATTTATGTTCTTTTTACAACAATAGGTTATTAACAATAAAATATATTTTATAAAATAAAAATTACATTAAATCATCATCTCATGAAATCGATCACAGAATGTACGATTCGTTAAATATATATTTCGAAACATTAATTTCATTATCTGGAGATGGGGATGAATGCGATTTCAGCGAGATATACGTTTATTCAACAAGTCGTTATTGAAGCCGGCAAATTAGCCGTATCTTACTATCATGACCGAAACCAATTAAATATTGAAAAGAAAAAAGAGGATGGGCAGGATTTAGTCACTATTGCGGATAAAAATACGGAACAATTTATTCGTGAGAAAATTCATCAGCAATACCCCCTCGATGCTCTATTTGGTGAAGAAGGGGGTTATACACAAGGCGCATCGCAATATACTTGGGTTGTTGATCCTATTGATGGCACAAGTGCATTTATTTTTGGATTGCCTTCTTGGTGTATTTCGATAGCCCTCTTGGATGAACAACAAAATACACAAATTGCGGTTGTGTATGATCCCGTACAGGAGGAGTTGTTTCATGCAATGGCGGGTCATGGCGCTTATTTAAACCAATCACCTATCCAAGTTAATGCTGTTCAATCCCTGAATAAAGGTTTATTTGGCGTTGGTATTTCAACGCGTCTATCGCCTGAATACATTATTCCTTTTCTCGATAAATTGCTCCACGCAAAAGGAATGTTTATACGCAATGGCTCTGCCGCATTAATGTTGGCTTATGTGGCGGCTGGGAAATTAATTGGTTATTACGAACCTCATTTAAATTCATGGGATTGCCTTGCGGGCTTATTGTTAATTCAAGAAGCTGGCGGTGTCATGAATAACTATAAAGAAAAGGACGATTTCTTGTTAAAAGGGAATTATGTGTTGGCATCTAGCCCTGGGGTATATCAGCAACTCGCCTCATTTAGAGATTAAAATAATAAAATTAGTAAAAGGTCAATAATATGAGTTCTAAATTTTCGTTTTTTGATATTAAAAGGCTACCGGCAGGAAAAATACCCCTCTCTGTACAACGTGATTTATGGTTAAGAAAGTTTATGGAGCCATTCATCGTGATGTGTTTGGCTTATACAGGGATCTATTTTCTTCGCTATAATTTCAAAGCAGCAACCCCATTTATTATTGAACAAACCAGTTTTACATTAAGTGATTTAGGCACAGTTGGCTTTGGGTTCTCTATTACATACAGTCTAGGCCGTGTATTACTCTCGTATTATATTGACGGTAAAAATACCAAGAAAATACTCAGTTTCTTATTAATGCTCTCGTGTGCCTCTTCATTTGCTATCGGGATGTTTTTACTTTCGTCAGGGCATTCTCTCGGGATCTTTATTTTCTTATGGGCGCTAACGGGTCTATTTCAAGCGCCGGGCGGCCCTTGCTCTAATTCAACCATAAACCGTTGGACGCCAAGAAAAAATCGAGGCCGTTTTATCTCTTGGTGGAATGCGTCACATAATATCGGGGCAATTTTAGCTGGGCCGATTGCATTATTTGGTATGGAATATGCCTTTAATGGCAATGTGGCAGGAATGTTTATTTTCCCAATTCTTTTTGCTGGGGTTATTGCTACATTTGGGATGTTCTTCGGTAAAGATGATCCGTCTGAGTTAGGGTGGAATACGCCAGAAGAGATTTTTGATGAACCAATCTCCAAAGATGATACCGCCGCGGAGAGTATGTCAAAATCTGAAATTTTTGTGAAATATGTGCTGAAAAATCCGGCGGTTTGGTTTTTATGTTTTGCCAACCTTTGTGTTTATACCATCCGTATTGGTGTTGATAACTGGAGTGTGGCATATGTCAAAATGGCGCTTGATTGGGATGATATTTCCGCGATAGGTACGATTACGGCATTAGAATTAGGCGGATTTCTAGGATCACTCACTTGGGGTTATGTGTCCGATAAAATGGGCGGTCGCCGCGCATTACTCGGTATGTTATGTATGATTTCAGTGATTTTCCCATTAATCGCTTATCAAAATATGTCCAGCGTATGGGGCATTTATATTGCATTGTTCTTTGAAGGATTCTTTATTTTTGGCCCTGTGATCTTAATCGGCATCTCTATCATTGGCTTTGCACCAAAATGTGCAACCGCGGTAGTGAACTCCATTCCAGGCTTCTTTGGTTATCTGTTTGGCGATGGAATGGCAAAAGTGTTAGTGTCTCGTATCGCTGATCCAACAGGGAAAGGTATCTCAGTGGGGGGCTTCACGTTTCATGGTTGGTCAGATACTTTCTATCTGTTATTTGCCGCAACCGCTGTAGGTATTGTGATGCTAGCGGTAGTCGCCTTCTATGAGGAGCGTAAAATTCGCCGTGACCGTAGTATCGGCCATTAAGTGATGTGTTTTCTACCCCATATACCTATGGGGTAGAGCATCATTCAATATTGAAGAAGCACTCATAGACATGTTGTAAATGGTTATGCATGCATTTGGCGGCTTCTTTAGGGTTTCTATCCAAAATTGCATTCACAATTAATTGATGGTCTTCATTCATGGTTTTGGGTAAATCAATATCCGCATAGTGTGACTCCATGCGAATAAAGCGTGTTGATTGTCGCATATCCCATAAGTGTTCCATCATGCTGTGTAATACTTCGTTGCCTGTCATTTCACTGATTAACAAATGGAAGCGTTTATCCTCGCGCAAAAAGTTTTCATCATTATCTTTTTGTTTGATGAGATCTTTCATAATCTCTTGTAATTCAGCACATTGTTCATCAGTTGCATTGCGGGCAGCAAGTTCTGCAATCATGGTTTCGAAAGATTGCCTCGCCTTCAATAAATCGCGTAAGCTAAATTCTGTTTCATCTTTTTCTGTTGCTGTACTGACCGCCTCTTTTTTGGGCTCAAACTGCGGTAACGGATTTGCCACATAGACCCCATTACCAACCCGAATTTCAATCCAACCCGTCATTTCCAGTGCAATAAAAGCTTCTCGGATGGATGATCGGCTGACTTCCATCTGTTTTGCCAGTTCTCGTTCAGAAGGCAACGGCTCTCCTGCGTTGAAATCGCCACGTTTTATACACTCAATAATAAGGTTTGAGATCTGGCGGTATAATCGTTCAACTTTCAGTGGGGCTAATGCCATGTTAATTCCTCGGTATGCTCATCCATATCGGCACATATCATACGCTTTAATCCTGATTGACTGCTAATCTGAATCACAAAAAAACAGATCTGTGAGCCATATCAAGTTAATTTTTTCTCAATTCAATAACTATAATACCGGCCTGACCACCTGACAATCAAGCCATCAGTCATTCAGGTCACATGACAACTATAATTACTTTTTGAGGATGTAACTATGCAGAGTTCAGCATCTGACATAACACCCGATAATATTGCAAAAACCGCCAGGATTAAGAAAATTCAACGGATCTCGTTACTGCTGCTGTTTCTAGCTGGGATCATTAACTTTCTTGACCGAGGCTCTCTTTCGGTCGCTAACGAAGCTATCCGAGCTGATTTAGGGCTTTCAGCAACTCAATTTGGTGTTTTGTTATCCGCTTTTTCATTATCTTACGGTATCTCACAGCTTCCTTCTGGTTTACTACTCGATAGGTTTGGCCCACGTATTGTGTTAGGAGCAGGATTAATTTTCTGGTCAACGATGCAAGGTATGGCAGGGTTGATCCAAAACTTCTGGCAATTTATTGCGCTGCGTATCGGCCTTGGGGTCGGCGAAGCTCCCTTTATGCCAAGTGGCGTTAAAGTGGTGAATGATTGGTTTAATGCCAAAGAGCGCGGCATTCCCATGGGGATATTCAACTCCTCGACCACAATTGGGCAGGCGTTTGCGCCACCTATCCTTGTGGCTCTCATGTTAGCGTTTGGCTGGCGAATGATGTTTATCATCATTGGTGTGGCTGGAATTTTAATCGGGGTGTGTTGGTATGCTTACTACCGTAACCGTGAATCATTAAAGCTCTCTGAAGAGGATTTGAAATATCTCAACTCAGGTCGTGAGGAGCAGCCAAAACAGAAAGTGACATTGAAAGAGTGGGGTGCTCTGTTTAAGAAACGTACAGTTTGGGGCATGATTTTGGGCTTCAGTGGCGTGAACTATACCGGCTGGTTATACCTTGCATGGTTACCAGGCTATTTACAGGCCGAACGTGGGTTGAGCTTGGCCAATACGGGGTGGGTCGCCGCTATTCCATTTTTATTCGGTTCGCTAGGGATGCTGGTCAATGGCATGGTGGCAGACCGACTGGCGAAAAAAGGTTATTCATTGATGAATAGCCGGAAAATCCTTATCTGCTTAGGGCTGATTTGCTCAGCGGCTTGCACTTTATTGGTCGTGCAATCGACATCTACCGCGATGGCAGTTGCTTTTATCAGCTTGGCGCTATTCTTTGTGCATTTTGCGGGCACTTCTTGCTGGGGACTCGTGCAAGTGGTGACACCAAGCAAAATGGTCGCTTCCGTAAGCAGTATTCAGAACTTTGGTAGCTTTGTTTTCGCATCATTCGCACCGATTGTTACAGGTTGGGTATTAGATACAACCGGTTCATTTAACTGGGCGCTCATTGTTTGCTCAATGGTGACCTTCGCGGGTGCATTAGCTTACTTCTTCATCGTTAAAACTCCGATTGAAGAAACTGTTACACAGTAATTTTTAGGGCACTTGTCTGTGCCCACATATTGAGGTGAGTAATATGGAACAAACATGGCGCTGGTATGGTCCTAACGACCCTGTTTCTTTGAGTGATATTCGCCAAGCAGGGGCGACAGGGGTGGTAACGGCTTTGCACCACATCCCAAATGGGCAAGTATGGACTATCGAAGAGATAGAAAAACGCAAGGCGGAAATCGAAGCTAAAGGCCTTGTCTGGTCAGTGGTAGAAAGTATTCCTGTTCATGAAGAGATCAAAACACATCGTGGTGATTATGAACAGCATATCGCTAATTACCAGCAATCGATTCGTAACCTCGCTGCATGCGGTATTGATACGGTGTGTTACAACTTTATGCCCGTACTGGATTGGACACGAACTGATTTGGAATACGAATTACCTGATGGTTCGAAGGCATTACGTTTTGATCAGATAGCATTTGCCGCTTTCGAACTGTATTTGTTACAGCGCGAGGGGGCTGAGCAAGATTACACGGCTGAAGAGCTTATTCAAGCCAAAGCTTATTATGAAGCAATGAGCCAAGCCGATAAGGATAAATTGGTTGGTAATATTATTGCGGGCCTGCCGGGAGCAGAAGAAGGCTATACCCTTGAACAATTCAAAGCACATTTACAAACTTATGCAGGCATTGATAAGGCTAAGTTGCGTGAGAATATGGCCTATTTTTTACGAGCCATTATCCCCGTAGCAGAAGAGGTTGGCGTGAAAATGGCCGTTCATCCTGACGATCCACCGCGGCCTATTTTAGGTTTACCGCGGATTGTTTCAACGATTGAAGATATGCAATGGCTAAAAGAGACGGTGGATAGCCTTCACAACGGTTTCACTATGTGTACAGGCTCTTACGGCGTGAGAAGCGATAATGATTTAGTCAAAATGATTGAGCAATTTGGTGATCGTATTCATTTTACACACTTGCGCTCGACGTGCCGTGAAGATAATCCAAAAACGTTCCATGAAGCAGCGCATTTAGGGGGCGATGTGGATATGTTTGCCGTGGTTAAAGCAATTTTGGCGGAAGAAGATCGTCGCCAAAAAGTCGGTAATATGCGCCGCATACCAATGCGTCCTGATCATGGGCATCAAATGTTGGATGATCTGCAAAAGAAAACAAATCCAGGTTATTCTGCGATTGGGCGTTTAAAAGGATTAGCGGAAGTTCGTGGTGTTGAATTGGCGATTAAACGAGTCTTTTTCCCTGATTTAAAATAATTCTGAGTACTAAGTGAGTTGGGCCTATCTAGGCCCAACTGGGTAATAAAGAGATTAAATTAGCCCTTCTTCCTGTAATGCGAGATGAAAGTGTTGCACTTCTTCCGGAGTGGCTTGAATTCTTTTTAATGATAAATCCAATATATAAGGAATGTTTTTTTGCGGTTCACAAACGGCTAAAGCATATTTTTTGCCATTTTCTTCGAAGACTATAGGGGATGTTTTTTTATTGCCTGAATAGCCAGTCGATATTTTTTTACCATCTAAATTGAATTTATAAGAAACCATCAATAGGCGGTTAGAATTAACAACTTTGGCAGGAACAGCGATAAGTTTTAGTGGCATTTTGCCGCTAGATAATAATACTTTTCTGATCTTATTGTTCGCTATGTAGCGGTAAATAATAAATACAAGGCTAAAAATTAATAATGCGATGATAATAATTGTAGTTACAAAGCGGAGCATCACATTTTCGACAGCCACATCAACCGTTAAGCGTGATAGATCATTGGCATCGGCGATTGGTTGCACGGCAACATTTCGTGAAGTTCCTAGGAAACCAAAGCTATGTGAAACAGTGTGGCCGCGGTATGTCACCTTAACATTACAATGGGTAATAACCATCAGACTTGATCTACAAGAGCCATTTATATTGGCATTAACAGGAACCGCATTTTGACCAATTTTATAGTCATACGCGATACCAGGTAATTGAAAAGCAACAAAAACGGTTAAACCGATAAGAACGAGAACAAGAAAAATTAAGCGTATTATGCCACCATCCCCTTTTAGTGGGGTTAACTGTAAGTCTCTTGTAGGAAATGCTTTTATTAATTTTTCAGGTAATTGAATATTATCTTGCATAGTAGTAGTGCTCATTGGAAATTAGAGGTATGAATTATAATAATTAAAAAAAACTGATAATAGGATTACTACCAAAATAGTATTTTTGTGAGTACAAAAGTGATTGCAGATAGGATGAAATAATTTAGTGGCTAGATAAACAAGGGTATTCAATATCTGGTATCAGTTACACTACACATATTTAGCATAGCCGAAAGATAAATAAAAAATAGATTTAAAATAGGGTTAACATAATACAAGAATAAAAAGAGAGCCACATATACGAAACTCTCTTTTTAAGAGTAAAGATGATAGCATCTTAAATTAGCTTATTTGTTTTTTAATCGCGCCTGACGCTAAGCTCCCTTTGTGGAAACTGGCTTGCCTTGGCGAAATTCGGGCGACCGCCTCTGCGGAGCAGGATGCATCGACGAGTACAAAGCTGGCATCATCCCCAACTAATGGCCACACTTGTTTGCCTTTGTCATCTAATGGCAACTTATTACCGGTGGCAATTGCCAGTGAACGTGATAGGGATAGTTCATCGGGGCGGGTATAGAGCTGGGCATATAAATTCGCTTTTTCTAACATATCACCGAGGCCAAATGGCGACCAATGATCAATCACGCTATCGGTTCCAGACATCACAAAGACACCGTTTTCATTGAGTGTTTTTAGTGGCATATGTAAGGTGCCAATAGGCACTGTGGTGGCGATAGTTATGTGTTGTTCGGCGAGTCGGTGTGCAGTTTCTTGTGCCTGCTCAGGTGTCAGTGTTGCAAGAGCAAAAGCATGGCTAATAGTCACTTTACCACGAAGAGTGCGGTTTTTATCGACGGTATCAATCATATAGTCGATAGCTGCGCGACCAGCTGGGCTTGTTTCATGCAAATGAATATCGACCCCTTTATTATAATCTAGCGCTATCTGGAACATGGTATCGAGCGATTTTTCCATTGCGCCATCAACGTTCGTGGGATCAAGTCCACCCACATAGTGCGCCCCTGCCTGCATTGCCTCTCGCATTAATGGCTCTGCTTTGGATAACAATAACCCATGTTGAGGAAAGGCAACAATTTCACAAGTTAGGTCTTGCTGGTGCTGATCAAGAACTTGAGTGAGCGCTTCAAGGTTCTTAAGACCGGAAACGGGTTCAATATTACAATGACTGCGGGCTATCGTTGATCCTTTGGATTGGATCAGTTTGATAAGCGCATGTGCGCGCTCTTGAGTATACGGCTGTAATTCCGGCAACAACTTTTGCTCAAGCGCTATCATATCAAGGATAGTTTTACCTTCTCGTGATTCGGGAGCTTGCCAAGGTCCACCATAAAAGGTTTTATCCAAGTGAATGTGCATATCACGAAAAGCAGGTAGCATGAGTTTACCATCTGCACTATAGGCTGCTAATTGCTTATCAATATGCTGTTTATTCGCGAGAAGTGCTGCAATTTTTCCATTTTTAATTTCAAGGGTGTGTAGGGCCGTTTTGGTGCCAATCACGCTCGCATCACGGTAACGAAAGCCTGTTTCCAGTAACACATCATCAAGATAGTAGTGATCATCTTTAATGGTGGTCGTGCTATTTAATGAGGTGGGGCCATTATCTGCGGCAGCAATACCGGATATCGCTCCAAATAGCGTGCAGGTGGCTGCCAGTTTTGCACTCGTTGAAAGAAACTCTCTTCTGTTGGATGGCATAAAAACTCCTTAATGAGAGGGTTGCAAGTTACTCGGCGTAACCTGCAATCGTGTGGGGCTAACCTTGAACAATGTGCGTGCCAGTTTCACCGCGTAAGGCTTGTGGCAATCTCTCAGGCGTTGTAATGATCACGCGTTTGCCACCATTGGCGAGAAATGACAGGCTAGCTTCAATTTTGGGTAACATACTTCCCGCTGGAAAATGCCCTTCACGCATATATTGCAGCATCTCCGTTGTTGTCGCCTCCCCAAGCGCTTGTTGCTCAGGTTTGCCAAAGTGAATACACACTTTCTCTACGCCAGTGGTGATAATCAAAATATCGGCTTTTAACTCTTTTGCTAGCAATGTGGTTGATAAATCTTTATCAATGACGGCGTCGACACTCTGGAAACCGCCATTCGTATTTTTAATAACAGGGATCCCCCCGCCACCAGCCGCAATAACAACATAGTTATTTTCACTGAGCGTCTGAATAGCCGCTGATTCGATAACACTCTTAGGCGCCGGTGAGGCGACGACACGGCGGTAACCTCGGCCAGAATCTTCAACAAAATGCCAGTCGGGATTGGCTTTTTTTAACTTCTCAGCTTGTTCTAGGCTGAAAAATGCGCCGATAGGCTTGGTCGGTGAGTGGAAATTAGGATCATTTTTATCGACTTCAACTTGAGTCACAATGGTCACCGCTTGGCGGTGATGGCGTTTTGCCAAGGCGTTTGTCAGGGCTTGCTGGATCAAATAGCCAATACCACCTTGTGTATCGGCGACACAGTTTGCTAATGGTGTGAGTGGTAGCCCTTCAACGGTGTGAGCGATTTCGGCACGGCGTAAATCTAATCCCACTTGAGGGCCATTACCGTGAGTCAGAACAATATTGTAATTACCCTCAAGCATATCACAGACATGGGAAGCGACCTCTTGTACCGCTTTTTCTTGAGCTTCAATCGATTGGCCGTTGTTATCTTTGATAATACTGTTGCCCCCGATGGCAACAACCACGAGTTCTTTCATTGTTATTGTATCCTGATACAGAGTCTATAAGTCGATGTGCTCAGCACATCGACGATCGGAGGTTAATGGCATTACACTGATTTGCTGATTTTCTCAGCGGTTTCAGGTTGTTGCGCTTCTATTGATTTCCCTTTATCTAAGAAGTATTTCATCACAAATAAGCCCGACATCATGAGGTAAGCGTATACAAACATCAAGGCGGGTCCTTGTGCTATCCCTACCATCGGTGAGTGGATAATACCGAAGAATACCAGTAGCGCGCCTACGGCGGCTGTTATAGCCCCACGTAGTGGCTGATTGAGAATGGCAAAGATAGCGATACAGCCCCATAACATACTGGCTAATGGCGCACCATTCCCGAGATGGACTAAACCTTGGTAGTAAACACCTTTACTGAGTAAGACATCTGTGCCGATTTGTGCCGCAGAAGTTCCCGCCGCCCCCATCATGCTGTTCATCATGGTCAGTGCCCAGTTGGCAATCCAAGGGAACAGACAGATAAAGATGACAGGCACTTCCACTTTCGGTGTCTCTCGCACCACTTGGTTAGCAGTGACAACACCTATAAACACTAGGATAGGCACAATAGCCGTCATCGGAATTATGGCTAACATAAAAGCGCCTAGACCGAACAACGGTACGATGAACATGGTAATACCAGAGGCGAGTGTATAGCCGATACTGGCTCCCATAGCTTTCCAACCTGCATGACCCACATAGACAGTGACAGGGAATGGGTTACCCATAAAACAGCCTACAGTAGAGGATAATCCATTAGCTAACATTACTTTACGGGTATTGTATTCATCGCCAGCGGCATGGGCGCTTTCAATATTTTCAAGGTCGAAAATATAGTTTGCTAAGCCTAATGGTACGGCTGAAGCCAAGTAGGGTAAGGCATGTGGTAACCCCTGTAAGAAGCTATCAATATGAATACCGGGCGGGTTAAAGCCAAATGAGGCAACGGAGGCTTTAATGGCTTCAGGACTTTGTAAGCCAGAGACCCACGCCAGCACAGTTCCTGCAATAAGCAGTAATAACCCCGTTGGAATACGCGCAAAGATAGGTTTTTTACCAAACCAGTTGATAAAAATGAGCAGTAATACGATAAATGAAACGGTAGGCGCTTCAAAAGCCTGTAACATCGGGTTCATTGCCAGTAATAGCAAACCTAGCCCAGAGAGACAGGAGAGCAATACGGTGCGAGGGATCATTTTACGGATAGTTTCGCCGAGGAATGAGCCACCGACAAGGATCATCGATTCTACAAAACACCAAACCAGTGCGATTTGAATCGCAAACTCGGCATTTTGAGTCGTTTGGTAAACAGGCATGATGACCAAAAAGGTCACGGTAAAGATAGAGGGAGCGCTTGGGCCGGAAGGCAGTGCAGTGACATCATCGCGCCCAGTCTGTTTGGCGAGTTGCTGACCAAAATAGGCATAGCTGATACTCGCTAGCAATACGGCAAAACCAAATGCAGGTGCAATACGTCCATAAACAAGATCTTTAGGGATGCCGACGACAAAGATCAGTAATCCCATCATAGTGAGCAGGTTGGTTAAGTTATTGGTCATCAGCCCGAAGTAGGCCGCCCAGTCACCACGTTTCCACTTTAGTTTCGTTACACTCATGGAATGTATCCTTCAAAGAAGAGACTGCGGGGGCAGTCATGATTAAAAACCCTATTGCTCAGGTGAATCACAGCGCATTATTATTAATTGCCCAACCGAAGTTGGGCTTATTATCGGCGACTAGGCGTATTTTTCGGCATAAGCCAACATAGCTTTTTCAAAGCAGTCGAACGGGGGATGCACAATACCAGCCCCGATCATACCGATACCTGCGTCTTTGTGGGCGATGGCCGTATTGATGACCGGAAGGATACCGCTGGCGGCAACCTTGGTAATATCAATGGCTGTGGGGATCCCCATAAAACCTAACAGCGGGATCGTGACGTTAGGGTTTTCACCTAATGTGATCTCTCGCATTTGACGTGAGAAATCGATGGCCTCTTCAACGGTTCCTCCGACCAAAGCGACAATGGCAGGAGCGGTTGCCATGGCGAATCCGCCAATGCCATAAGTCTCGGTAATGGCGGAATCACCGATATCAAGGCCTGAATCTTCGGGTTTATAGCCAGCAAACATCGGGCCGATAACTTGCTGTGAAGGGCCTGTAAACCATTGACCCGGTAGCCCACTGATACGTAATCCGAATTCATAACCATTACGCGCCATGGTGGTAACGACGGTGCTGTATTCGATACCATGAGCCGCATCCATCGCCGCTTTACACATCGCCATCCATGTAGGGCCAGAGAAGTAATCGCTGCTTGCGACAAAATCAAAAACGTCTTTTTGTTGAGCAACTGAGAAATCCGTTTGGATGATATAAGGGGTCAGTGCTTGGATAAGCAGCGTGGTGCCTGCGTTATTACGGTTATGGCACTCATCCCCCATATGCAGTGCTTGAGCCAACATCAGACGCAAGTCGATTTCGCCGGCCAGCTTCATAGCATCACGTAGCATTGGGCCTAAAACATCACGCATCCAGTTCAAGCGGTCAATCACACTTTGGTCGTTGGCTCCCATGCGTAAAATTTTTGCCATTTGCTCACTGAGGTTGGTAAATGCGCGGTTACCATAGGTTTTGTTTTCGACAATGTGCATAAACATTGAGGCAGAGGTCACACCCGCCATAGAGCCAACACAGTCGTGTTCATGACAAGGGGAAAAAATAATCTCGCCAGAAGCGGCTACGCGTTCGGCATCTACTAAATCTTTTGCTAGCCCTTCAAATACCAGTGCGCCAGTCACTGCACCTTTCATTGCGCCACACATGTCTTTCCATTCAACAGGCGGTCCAGCATGTAAGATGGTGTTTTTAGTCATCCCCGGTACGACGTTAATGGCTTGATCATAGCCAACAAGTACAGGTTGTGACTGAATAATGCGTTCTAAGGCCTGCGCATTGGCAGCGGCAATTTTCTCTTGTAATGCGCTATTACTTTCAATTTTATCTAATGCGTTGATCACGGCAATATTGCCTTGCCCGGGTGGCGTCCAATCTAAGTGCGTGACGGGAACATGCTGCTTTTTAAGGTCATCACTGAACATTTCGATGCCCACGTTAATCACATTTAATGGCTGTTTAAATAATGAAGTCATTACGCATTCTCCCCTTTCCAGACAAATTCGCGGGCTAACAAACCGGTGTTGGTGCTACTACTTGCCCAAATCACACCTGCATCGGTGAGCATTTTCACTTGGGCATCCATGGATGGAGTGTCTTGGTCAGTACCGAGAACATAACCAAGGATTTCCAGCTCTCGACCCTCTTGTTTGGCAATCTCTTTTGCTGCTTTGATGGCATCGATCATCACGCCAACAGGATCTTCATGGGAGCCGTATCCCAGCACAAAATCCATAACGATAACGCCGACTTCTGGGTCACGAGCCTCTTGCAGTAGTCGTTCGATACGGTTGGTCGGATCAATCATTGGATGGGGTTTACCATTGGTGAAGTCATCATCACCAAAATCTAAGAAGGTGTGTGCGATGCTCTGGTTAAGATCGCTTAAGCGATATTCAGGGTTTGGCTGGATATTACTGTAGACATCATCATATTTTTCTAAAGCGGCAAACATCGCTTCATCACATAAGGTGCCACCACAAAATAGACCGCGAATGTATTTTTGCTTTGGTGATAGTTTGGCTCTGACTTCTTCAATGAGAGGCCAATTGAGTGAGTGTAAATTCAGTTGTTCTTTTTTGATACCGGTGAGTAAAACCGCTTTCAATGCTGCCTCTTTGGTGCTTTTAGCAAAGCTTAAGCCAGGCTTATCGTCGGGGATTGGCTGATTACCGAGGAAACAGACCACCACAGGTTTATGGCATTTTTCGGCTTGTGCTAAAACTTTTTTAGCGACGGTGGCGGCTGGTGGCTTAGAAATTAACACAATGACGTGAGTTTCTTCATCAGCATCAAGCATTTTTAGGGCATCAATCATCATGATCCCGCCGATCTTTTCACTCAGATCGCGTCCTCCCGTTCCGATCAGTTGTGAAACGCCCGCGCCAAACTCATGAATACGTACACTCAGTTCTTGGCTGCCTGTACCGGAGGCGCCAACAATACCGATATTGCCGCGACGAACGTTATTCCCAAAACATAAAGCCGCGCCATTGATTATTGCGGTTCCACAGTCTGGCCCCATCATCAATAATCCTTTACGGCTAGCAAGCTGTTTTAAGGCTAGCTCATCATCAATAGAGACATTATCAGAGAACAGCATGACATTAAGGTCATTTTCAAGAGCAATACGGGCTTCACGAGCAGCAAACTGACCATTAACCGAAATGACCGCTAAGTTGCTTTCTGGAATATGGCTATGCGCCGAATGGAGAGTGGCATATTTGGCTTCGTGTTGTGACCCACCTTGGTTTTTCTTATTAAATAGCGCTTCAATGGCAACAAGCGTCGCCTCATTCGCTTCATCGCTGGCGCCTTTAATGACAATCATTAAATCGCCATTTTTTGCCGCTTCTAATTCTGGTGTTAATAACCCTAAATTTTTCAGCACGCCTTTATTCATCTCTGTTGCCATTGCCACAAATGCCTGCTCAACATTGTCGAGTTGATTGGCTTTAGTGGAGATAGACATCAGTGATACGGAATCAAAATACGTATTCTTTTTGATGACAACTTTAGTCGACATACTTTTCTCCAAAGTAGAGGGTCAGGTACAGTGCATCACGAATGCCTAATAACATGTCGCTGCCTGAGCTTGACCCGATATCTAAAATCTTTTGCAACTGCGAATAAGGCTTGGCGTCATTTGTATTTGCAGTCGCTAATATGTGTAGTAGTTGCAGCAAATTTTCTCGATAGTGACGGTTTACTGCTTTTTCTAAGGTAATGGCACTGACTTTAGTGGTTGCCTCTTTAGCATGGCGAATACCCTGTTCAAAAAACGGATGCAGACATTGAGCTGGATGATGTTTAAGTAATAAAAACGCCATTAATCCAACCAAATAATCATCCCCAGATGGGGTCAAACCAATACCTAGGCCAATAAACTGCCTAACCATTTCAGGCAATTTTTGATGGTCTTTTTTCTTTAATAAATTAATCAGTTCAATGCGTAATGAATTTAATTTTTTTGCTGCGGTTAAATAAAATAAATTATCTCCATGATAATGAAATAAAGAGTGTCCTTCTCTGTTTAGCAAAACATCGATTACGCTTATTTGTGTATTTAAAAAGGATAAATAGGTTTTTTTATTGATGTTTTCTGGGATAAAACACACATTATTGGGCTGCCATGGATGGCAAAAGGAAAACGATATAAAATAATATTTACCCAAATACAGTGTTTTATTACAGAAATAAATATATTCTCCTTCTTTTAAATTTAATTTAGATAAGTCATTATTCAATAATCGACAACTGTTAGGGGCATTATCTAATTCAGCACTGAGTAAAGTAAAAAGCGTATTATTAATAGAGATATTAATTGCTTTACGAAAAACTTGCTCTATTTGTCCTGAAAATGTAGGCTGATCGAATAAATTTAAAAATGTCGCATCAGCCGAAAGCCCAAACAGTTGTTGCCTTTGAGTCTTGGTCTTGTTCACAAGCCTCCTTGTGATGCACTATGCGCCCGCTGTGATTAGTAATTCAGCAATTTCGTGATAGCCTTTTTCGCGTGCTAGTTCTAAGGGTGTTTTACCGTATTTATCCGTCATATGTGGGTTGGCGCCGTGGTCGAGTAACAGCTTGACGATCTGTTGCTGCTTTTCGCCGCCATCATTTAATACGATGGCTTCAAGCAGTGGCGTCCAACCGACAAAGTTGGTGTGATTCACATTGATATCTGTTTTTTCGAGCAATTCACGGACGATTTCAACATGGCCTTTTTCGCTGGCGGGGGTGATCCCTACACCACCAAAGCGAGTTAATAAATCAAGATTGGGCTTAGCGGGAAGGACGATACGTAATAGGGTTAAGTCATTATTCAAGCAACTTAACAAAAAGGGGTTGAAGCAAGTTTGGTCTTGCTTATTAATATCCGCACCGGCATTAATGAGGAAAGTGACGCATTCGTAATGTTTATTTAAACTTGCATTTACGATAGCTGTCCGGCCTTGGCGGCTGGTAGTATTGATGTCCACTCCTTTGTCGAGGCAGTGCTTCAATAACGCTAGGTTGCCTTGTTCTGCTGCGGATAAAAACTCTTGCTCTAATGTCATGGTTTTCCCCTTATTTGGTTATCTGCATTTCATTGACGACAACCAAAATAGATAAAGACAATTTTAAATGTAATACCCAATCCGCATTATGTATGAGAAGAATGGGTATTTTTATGATGGATTAAGCATAGCAAGCTGTTGAAATAAATAGAATCCATTTAAAATTCATTCATCAATAGCAGCCTTGATTATTGAATTAAAATCAACAATTTCGTTTTTTTGTGCGCGAAAGCATAATTTTTCATCAATTCCTAGGCTTTTTTGCGTAATAAATGACCGAAACAATCCAATTTCACTGGTCAATCAGATAGGCAATAAAGGATTTAGTCAGTTTTGTGATAAGCATCAAACTAAAGGTTTTGCAACTGTTAAAAATGTGAATTAATTGATCGAGATCAGCGAGATTGTTAAGGGGATGCTCTAGTATTTATTTCAATGTTATTAATTATTTTGATTATAAATTAATGGGCTTTCTTTGCAGTTAATTCATCTAAAAAAGATAGTCCTGATAAATGGCTCAGTATGATAAAAGATTTCTTTTAAACGTAATAAAATGGTTGATAAACAACCAATATCTATAGGTTATTAAATATAATTCACATATATTCTTCTTACTTTAAGCGACAGGGTTGTTGGCGGTATTCACGGATCTGAGTCTCGCAGTGATCGATGTTGCTAGTGACCCCGCTATGTTCTGCCTTTCTGTAGCTCGAATTATTTTGATTATAAATTTTTTAATTTCTTTCTATCCAATTTCGGGTCACCAGTATGAATTCAATATTTACCGAAGAAAATTTACTGACATATACAACGGCTGCAAAATATGCCAGTTTTAGTAAGGCGGCAGAAGAGTTGGGGATCACCACGTCTGCGGTTAGTTACACCATTAAACGTATCGAAACTTATTTAGACGTGGTGCTATTTATTCGTGATACACGGAATATTGAATTAACAGAAGCGGGTTACTACTTTTACCGCAAAGCCACGGATTTATTAAATAACTTTCATCTGATCAAAAAGAGTATTTACTCTATTGAGCAGGGGATTGAGGCTCGGGTGCGTATTTGTATTAATCAGTTGCTATATACGCCTTATCACACTGCAAAGTTACTGCAAATCCTTAAAAAACAATTTCCGACTTGCCAAATAACAGTGACCACTGAGGTGTATAACGGGGTATGGGATGCCATCATCAATAATCTCTCTGATATTGCGATTGGTGCACCAGGCACTTTGATGGATGGCGGAGGCATTGATTATACGGAAATCGGGGCAATTCATTGGCAATTTGCCATTTCAGCAACGCATCCATTAGCGTTGATGCCTGAGCCTATCGCCGAAAGCCAATTGCGCTTATATCCTAATATCATGGTAGAAGATACAGCACATACCATTAATAAGCGGGTTGGTTGGCTATTGCATGGGCAAGAAGCGATACAAGTTCCTGACTTCAATACCAAATGCCAATGTCAGATTTTAGGTGAGGGGATTGGTTTTTTGCCGGATTATATGGTGAAAGAGCATGTTAAGAATGGCCTGTTGGTCATAAAACAGATCCAAAACCCACGGCAAGACTCGCACATGTTATTAGCAACTCAGCATTCTGCGACGGGCCTCGTGACACAGTGGATCCGTAGGGAATTCACCGCAAATGGGATTCTAACGAAACTCTATAGTGATTTGTTAAAACCCATTAATTAGCCCGTCACATTTTACGTGTTTATTGAACGGTGACATCCAGAGCTTTATTGATAGCGTCAGGGATCACGCTGCCATGGCTTTGATTGGGGTAAAGTGTAAATTCACAATGGCATCCATGGTCGCTGAGCATGGTGCATAATTGGCGTGAGGTTATCCAACTTGAGCGTGATTGATAATGCTTAATCTGCTCCTCGCTGAGACGCGATAAATCAGGCTTTTCTTCTAACTCTCCTAAGGTGATAAATAAAGGTGACGCATTTTGTTGTTGCGTTAACTGAGCCTTATCTATCATTGTGCCTTTTCCCCACCATAAAGAAGGGCTAGCAGAAACAAAAGATTGAAATGCCGTAGGATGCTTTTGATAAGCCATCAACGTAAATAGCCCACCAAATGAATGCCCAAACAGGGTCTGTTTTTGTTTATCAATAGCAAATTGCTGCTCCACCCAAGGGCGAATTTGGCTTGTCAGAAATTGAGATAGTTCCTCTGATCCACCACCTTGTGCGAAATCATCACCAGCAACGCGGGGCGTATAATCGTAGGTACGCAATTGCTTAGGAAAGGCTTCATGGATTGGATAACCGACCCCAATAATAATAGGCAGTTTATCTTTGGGGAGTTTTTGGATGGCGCGATTGACGACAAGCGGGAATATCCCATTGCCATCAAGCATATACAGCACAGGTCTTGGTGACTGCATCCCATGAGGCACAGCACTAAAAATTCGATAGGTACGGCTTCCCTTTGAGCTATGGGGATTTTCCATATCATGATGCTGAACATCATAAAATTGGCTGACTTGCTTATCCAATGCCGGAGGGGTTTGCGATGGGCGAGCATAGGCGGTCGTCAAAGCCATTGAAAAGAGTAAACTGGAGATAATAAGTTTATTTATCATTTGGTTATTATGTTTTTTAGTTGTTGACGGTGTCTATGGGGAGGCCTAGCGCCAGCATAGGCAAACAGCGAATATTGGCCGATGACGCCAAATATTCGCTGCCGATGGCTAAGATAACTTAGAAGCTAACATTGACGTTAGCCCAATAGCGGCGTCCGTCTTCAACATCCCAGTTGCCGCCTTTGGTATCAATTTTGGGGCCTTTTTCATTCGCAATATTCAATACTGCCAAATTGAGTTTGGTATTTTTCAGTAGCTGATACGTCATCCCAACATCCATGGTGGTGTAGCCGCTACGGTAGCGTGGTGCGGTATAACCGTTACGCTGAGCGGCCCACACCTGTTTGCCTTCATAATGGGCGCGGGTATAGAGGTTCAAGTCTTCGCTATATTGCCAGTCGAGTTTAGCGTTAGCGGTGTGTTTCGGCGTCTTATCTAGAGGGTAACCTTTCAATGACATGTTATTACTCAACTTTTCATCATCGCTTCGACGTTCAGAATCGACATATGTGTAGTTCATGCTCAGTTTCCAATCTTCTGCAAGAGGGATACCTGTTGCGACTTCAACACCCTTAATATTCGCTTTACCCACGTTATCAAAGGTATAGAGTTTTAGGCCTGTGATAGGGTCTGGCTCACCCGTATAATAGCTGGTGAGTTTATTTTTAAAATCAGTATTAAATAGCGTCAGGCTCGCATTAAAGCCTGATTCGTGGTCATAGGCGATACTGATTTCTTCACTTAGGCTTTTTTCTGGTTTCAGATCACGGTTACCATAGATAATGCCTTCACCCTTTTCGGTTGACGTACCATAGCTTGGGCTGACTTCACGTAAAGTTGGGGCGCGGAAGGCTTGTGATACACCACCTTTGATGGTGATTTCATCGGTTAAGTAATAGATGGCATAACCACGAGGATTCCAGTGGTTACCATAAAATTCGTGGTGATCTAAACGCAAACCACCAGTCAGTATCAAATTATCTGTTGCTGTAAATTCATCTTCTAAGAAGAAAGCATATTGTTCAGCGCGGAGTGTTGTGTCTTCAGTGGTCTTTTTCCCTGTCGCAGAAGTATCTTTTAACCTAGCGTGTTGGAATTGACCACCTACTGTCAGAATATTATCGGGTAAGAACGCTACAACCTTACCATCAACGACAGTATTGGTAATTTCGGGTACGCGTGCCTCATAAACAAAGTGGTAATCGCCAGCGCTGTCTTTAACTTCTGATTTGGTATTTCGTTTCGTTTGCTCTTGGTACACGCTCAATTCGGTGTTGAACAGATCCCAATCCCCTTTATAGGTAAGAGCGAAATGGTTTCTATCATTGTGTATCTCAGTTTTGGTATTTTTCTGTTTTGATTCGCCACGCATCGTATATTCAGCGAACGATTTACCCGGCGTTGAGGTGCGCTCTTGCGTTGTTCTACCCGCTTCAAGTAAAAAGGTTTGATTTTCGAGTGGGGTAAAAGTCAGTTTTGCTGTCAGGCTACGATTATCGCGTTTGTTATGGCCCTCAGTAATTTTATCTTCTTGGCGGTAATCGCCACCACCATACAGTTGTAGCCCTAATTTATCGTTGATCAATGGACCGGAGAGGTAGAAATTACCATCAGTAGAATCACCACTATCACGGTTTTCTTGTAAAATACCACCCAATGCTACATTGCCATGCCACTCATTGGTCACCTTTTTCGTGATGATATTGATAACCCCACCCATTGCATCTGAACCATACAAGGAAGACATGGGGCCGCGGATCACTTCGATGCGTTCAATCGCTTCAACGGGAGGCATAAAGCCCGCTTCAAATCCACCACTACCATTTGGGCGAGATTCACGGCTATTTTGGCGGCGACCATCGACCAATATTAAGGTGTATTCGCCGGGTAGGCCGCGAATATTAATATCTTGTTTATTGGCACTACCAACAATACTCACGCCTTCGACATCTTTTACGGCATCAGCTAAGTCGCGAACGGGTTTATTTTGTAGCTGCTCTTTAGAGATAACCGTAATACTCGCGGGGGCATCGCGTAACTGTTGTGAATATCCCGATGCAGTCACAATCATTTTGTCTGGATCTTCTTGGGCGAAGGCAGGAAGAGATGAAATGGCAGCGATAACAGCCGCTGCGAGTTGTGTGTAGTGGCGTTGAATAGACATGGTAACCCTTAAAACAAAATACAAATGTAAATGAGAGTAATAATCATATTGAATACAAATAGTATCACCGAAATAGATGAAAAATAAATAAGTGATTTGCTAATTAAATGATAAAAATGAGCGGTTAACAGGGATGAAGTAAAATGATCAACAAGCTGCAACTTCTACGCTATTTAGACGTTACAATTGAGAAATAGAATATAGCCATAAAATAAATCTGGTTAAGGCGGGTTATATTAGAAAAATAATATTTATCAAATAGTTCATTAATAAAGTGTCAACTTGATTACAAAATAGAAATTTCAAAATTAACTTAATTGACATTGTTAATTCGCTCACCTAATGTCAGCAAATAAAAGCTATTCTGTGAATATGGGCATCCTCCAATTATGTCAGTATCAGCATCACACTCATCAATGCCATTATTTCGAATCTCTGCTGCCATGTTTTTTTCGTATATGACCGTTGGATTGCCATTAACGGTAATACCCCTATTTGTCCATCAAGAATTAGGCTTTAGCGATGTATGGGTCGGGGTGGTTGTTGGTATTCAGTTTCTGGCGACGGTGTTGACTCGAGGCTATGCAGGCCGCTTAGCTGACCAAAAAGGCGCTAAAAGAACCACGTTGCAAGGGATGTGTGCCTGTGGAATATCAGGGGGCTTCTGTTTGATCGCGGTATTATTACCTCTCGCACCTTTGTACCAAATTCTATTATTGATGGTAGGACGTTTGGTTCTTGGTTTAGGGGAAAGCCAGCTGTTAACAGGTAATTTGACATGGGGTATGCGGCTGGTTGGGGCGACACAAGCGGGTAAAGTCATGTCATGGAATGGTATGGCGATTTATGGGTCGCTAGCGGTTGGCGCGCCACTCGGGCTTGTTATCTACCAACATTACGGTTTTGTCGCGGTGAGTGCGATGGTTATGTTGTTGCCCTGCATCTCTTTGCTGATTAATGGCACAGTACCTGCGGTGGCGCCTTTACATGGCAAATGGCTTCCTTTCTGGTCAGTGATCCGCAAAATTTGGAAAATGGGTATCATATTGGCGCTAAAAGGTATCGGTTTTGCGGCAATTGGTACCTTTATTTCCCTGTATTTTGTTTCTGAACAGTGGGGAAACGCTGGACTTGCCCTCAGTGCTTTCGGCTGTACTTTTGTATTAGTGCGGGTGCTGTGGGGCGGGCTGCCAGATAAAATGAATGGTTATCGCGTCGCAGTAGTCTCTCTTGCCGTAGAGTTTGTAGGGTTGCTCATATTATGGGCGGCACCAGTGTATGGGGTTGCACTCTTAGGTGCAGCCTTGACGGGGGCGGGGTGTTCATTAGTTTACCCTGCCGTGGGAACGGAAGTGGTTAAAACTGTGGCGCCTCAAATGCGTGGAACCGCATTAGGTGGTTATTCCGCTTTCCAAGATATCGCCTATGGTATTACTGGGCCGTTAGCGGGTATGGCGGTGGTTTATTTGGGATATCGAGGGATCTATTTTATTGCGGCACTCTGTGTACTATTTGCGTTGATAATGACGCTATCGGCAATTCGTCATACTCAAAAAGTGACGTGAGTATCTCGATAAGTTGCGTAGCCATAAGCTACGCAACGATATTAGTTGGCTTATTTTTTAGCGTTTTTTACTTGTTCAACAAAGTTAGCCTTCGTGTCTTTTTTACAGGCATCAATCACAACCGGTGTGAGTGTTTGGATACCATCAACATCTAAAACTGCATCTTCAACTTTATCTTTTTTAGTTAATAGCTCACCAAAGCCGACAGCCGTTGGGTAAAAATTATCATCGATAGCTAAAAACTCTTCACACGTCCACTCTGCTAAAGGCTTAGTATCGTTTTTTTTATCTTCAGCCATTGCTGAAAGGCTCGTTAATGAAGCTGCAATAATGCCGACAATAAAATATTTTTTCATAATTTCACCTTAATATTTAACGATCATTGGATGAGTTTTTCATAAAAGGTTCTAATATGGATATAGAAAAATATCCCTATTTCTTAATCATCATAGATGATGAAAAATAAAAAACAAAGAGCGCAAATCGATAGTATTTATATGATTATTTAAATACCATCGGTATTGATTCAATATTGGAAAATAAAACGCAAACTCATCATTTAATGACAATAAAAATTAAATACCAATTAAGTTTTATTTAATTAAAGGCGTTTTTACTTTTATTAAAACTATTTATAGGTATACTTTTTTTATCAACAAAAAATAAAATTCAACCTTGTTATCGATTATTGACTAATACCTATTTCGTTGCAGTTATTTCAACACCAGAAGGAAGAAAGTTGTTCGCTTAGGTCGCGTTATCATTTATCGACTTAAGCTCGGGGGTTTCCTGTAATACAACACCCATTGCCAACGTTGGCAAAGCGGAGAAAACTTTCTATGTCTTTAACGAGTAAAACATCTTGTGTTATTACAATTTCGGATGTTCCCACAACAAAGCGAATTTTAGTCATTGATGTTGGTGGTACTCATGTCAAGCTATATACCGCCCCCAACACCCCTGCCATTGAATTCGTTTCTGGGCACACCATGACACCAGAACAATTTATTCATGATGTGAATCAATGCGTTGATACCTCTCTGTTCGATGGCGTCAGTATTGGCTTTCCATCTCCTATCTCTGGAAATCGCATCCTTAAGGAACCCGTTAATTTAGCCAGTGGTTGGGTCAACTTTGATTTAGCCGATGCGTTCCCTTGCCCTATTCGCCTAATTAATGATGCCGCAATGCAAGCCGTCGGTAGCTATGAAGGTGGCAGTATGTTGTTTTTAGGGCTTGGAACTGGATTGGGAAGCGCATTGATTGTTAATCAGCAGCTACAGCCAATGGAAGTCGCGCACCTGCCATACCTTGAACACGACTATGAATACTATGTCAGTGAACATTATCGTGAATCCGAAGGTGATGCCGTGTGGCGGCAGAGTGTACTGACGGTAGTAGACCTCTTTTATCAAGCATTTATGCCGGACTACATTGTTATCGGTGGCGGGAATGTGCATCAGTTTACGACGTTACCGGAACATGTACGGCGTGGAGATAATGACAAAGCTTTTCTTGGTGGAATCAGAATTTGGGGAAATAACTTATGAATCAATCATCTAACAATCAACTTCAACTCGGTTTTATAGGGCTAGGCAGAATGGGTGCAGCAATGGTTCGTCGCATCCAACAAGCAGGCATATCGTGCGTTGTTTATGACCAAAATTCGGCTATCCGCCAGCAGCTACCTGACAGTGTTATCTTCAACCATTCATTGGAAGAATTAGTGAAGAACATGAAAGCACCACGGCATATTTGGTTAATGTTGCCCGCAGCGGTCGTAGATACCGTGATTGCCCAGCTCAAACCCTTATTGGAGAAGGGTGACACGCTGATCGATGGCGGTAACTCCCACTTTACAGAAGATATTCGCCGCGCCAATGCACTGAAAGCCGATGGAATTAACTATATGGATGTGGGAGTCAGCGGTGGCGTATGGGGTGAAGAGCGTGGTTATTGTCAGATGATTGGTGGTCCAAAAGAGCATTACCAATATTTAGAACCTGTTTTTCGTGCATTAGCACCCGGAGTCGATGCAGCGCCACGTACGGAAGGTAACCATGGTGAACCTTCACCAGCAGAGCAAGGATATCTGCACTGTGGGCCAAGTGGAGCAGGCCATTTTGTGAAGATGGTCCATAATGGCATCGAATACGGCTTAATGGCGGCTTATGCGGAAGGGCTGAATATTCTAAAACATGCGGATCAAGGGTTGCACCCAGTGGCAGCAGATGCAGAAACCGCACCACTTGAACATCCAGAGTATTATCAATATCAATTGCCTGTTGGTGAGATCAGTGAATTATGGCGTCGTGGGAGTGTGGTGGGATCGTGGTTACTCGATCTGATCGCACAAGAGATGCATCAATCCCCTGATCTGGAAAATTATGCTGGTCGTGTTTCAGATTCTGGGGAAGGCCGCTGGACCTCGACGGCGGCGATTGACCTCGGCGTGCCGGCACCAGTATTAACGAGTGCACTTTACTCACGTTTCACCTCTCGTGGCAATGACCTGTTTGCAGACCGAGTTCAGTCTGCCATGCGCCATGCTTTTGGTGGCCATAAAGAAAAAACTGAGGATCAAGGAGGGGCGAAATGAGTCGTTTCTCTTTGGTGATCTTGGGGGCAAGCGGTGATTTAACTAAACGTCTATTGATGCCTTCTCTATTTCGTTTACATCGATTAGGACTGATCCCTGATTTGAACATTATCGGGTATTCGATTGATAAATGGGATCATGACTCGTTTTTGCAACATATCCATGATGCATTGGCGGAGTTTATTACTGATTTTAATGAAACAGAATGGAAAGCGTTTAGCGAACATTTGGATTTCGTCAGTGGCTCATTAGAAGCGAATGATTTGAAGGCGTTGGAAAGTAAACTAACGCCATCTGCACTCTTTTATTTAGCCTTACCACCGACCTTATTTGGGCAAGCGGCTCAGGCGATAGGCGAAGCGGGGCTATCTAAAGAAAGTGGTGATAATTGGCGACGTATTTTAATTGAAAAACCGTTTGGTACTGATCTTGAATCGGCAGAGGTATTGCGCGGGCAAGTACATGCTTATTGGGATGAATCACAAGTTTACCGTATTGATCATTTCTTAGGAAAAGAGGCAACACAAAACTTGATGATTTTCCGTTTTGCTAACCGCGTCCTCGCCCCGGTTTGGAATGCTGAGCATATTGAGCAGGTGCAAATTACTTATGCAGAAACATTAGGTGTAGAAAACCGAGCTGTCTATTACGACCACTCTGGTGCGATGCGTGACATGCTGCAAAACCATCTTATGCAATTGCTGACATTAACGGCAATTGAGCCATTAGGGCGCTGGGATGGTGAGATTCTACGTGATCATAAAGTGGAAGTGTTGAAATCCATTCGACCAACAGATGATATGGATGCCAATGACTGGGCCGTTCGTGGGCAGTATTGTGCAGGGCAAGTGAATGGCGAAACTGCGACGGATTACTGCAACGAGCCAGGTATCCCTGTCGATACCAACACAGAAACGTTTGCCGCATTGCGAATAGAGATAGATAACTGGCGCTGGAAAGGTGTGCCTTTCTATTTACGAAGTGGTAAACGGTTAGCCAATAATTACGCTGAAATCGCTGTGCAATTTAAAGCTCCGGCCGGTGCATTACCGGGGGATATTCAGGTCGATAATAATTGGCTCGTCTTTAGATTATCCCCAACGATGGGGATGGATATGCATATGACGGCGAAGTTGCCAGGGATGAATTTAAATACGCATGGCATCGTGCTCAGCGCGCCTTATACCTTACCGGGGCAGTATGAAGTTTCGGCTTACGAGCAACTTTTAATTGATGCACTGCATGGTGAGCGTGCGCATTTCCTCCGCTTTGATGAAGTCGAATGGGCATGGCGGGTCATCGACCCTGCGCTAAAAGCGTGGCAGAAGGGAATGCCTGACCTGTATAAGGCGGGAACGGAAGGGCCAGATACGCAATCTCGGATCATGCGCCCCGGTCATCAATGGCGTTCACTGTTTGAACAGGAGGGTCGCGAATGATAGCACAGCAAGCCCCGGGCGCCCCGGGAAGCACTGCGACGTGGACAAGTAGTGCAAAAGACATGGTGGGAACGGCAATCGGTCAAGGACGAGTATGGTTTACCGTAGGTTATGGCATCTTAAATGAGGTGTATTGGCCTTCTTGCAGTACGCCACAAATTCGTGATTTAGGTTTTATTATTGCTGGGGATGACTTTTGGTCAGAGGTAAAGCGTGTCCACCAATACAGTATCACTACGCCGTCATCCTCCTTACCACTGCCAAAAATCGTGCATCAACATGAGCGTTATCGCCTTGAATTAGAAATTATCACTGATCCTGCGCGCGATGTCTTGCTGATCCATTATCATCTTGAAGGTGAAGGGCTGCGATTATATCCGCTATTAGCACCACATCTCGGCGGCGATGGTGACAATAATTATGGTTCGGTGACGCCTCAAGGGCTAGCGGCTCAGAAGAACGGGCAATATCTGATCTTGTCTGCTGAAAATGGCTTTGCAAGAGGCAGTGTGGGGTATGTTGGTAGCTCAGATGGTTGGCAGGATTTTAGTCAAAACGGTGGTATGAGTTGGGAATACCAGCAGGCTGGGCCAGGTAATATCGCGATGATAGGCGAGTTAAATCATAACTCAGGCGTATTGGCGTTAGCATTTTCTGCCAGTGCGCAAGGTGCTGCAACCTTAGCTAATAGCGCCCTAGCAGAGGGCTACCAAGAAGCAAGGCGCCAGTATGCTTATTTGTGGGCGGCATGGAATGAAACGGTGAATTTCCCTGGGTTAGATAAGCTGCCTAAAACGTTATCGGATGCTGTTCGCACTTCGGTTGTGGTCTTGAAAACCCATGAGGGTAGAACATTCCCCGGCTCGCTGGTGGCAAGTTTAAGTACGCCATGGGGAGATACTCATAAGGATCCGGGAGGATATCACCTTGTTTGGCCTCGTGACTCCGTTGAAGTCGGTTTTGCCATGTTGGCGTGTGGTTTGATCACTGAGGTTCGAGCTTTACTGGCTTACTTGATTGCTATTCAACAGCCAGATGGTCATTGGATGCAAAACAATTTCACCGATGGTCGGCCTTATTGGCAGGGGATCCAATTAGATGAAGTGGCATTGCCTGTTTTATTTGCAGCGAAATTGCATGAACAGGGCTTACTGGGGGAAATGCAAGGTGCGGCAATCCGCATGGCGCGCAAAGCGTTAGCCTTTATTGCGCAATATGGCCCAGCCAGCCCACAAGACCGCTGGGAGGAGAATTCAGGGATCAACCCATTTACGCTGTCGGTTTCGATAGCAGCATTGGTGGCTGGCGCCAAAGCGGGCTTCCTTGAGGATGGAGATAAGCAGTATGCGCTTGACTTAGCGGATGATTGGAATGAGCGGTTAGAATCATGGGTGTATGTGGCTAACACGGAGTTAGATAAAGAGCTTGGTATCTCTGGGCATTACATCCGCTTGAATCCAAATTGCCATTCTGCACGTTTTGGTGAGGTGATGTTGCGCAACCGGAACAATGAAACCATCAATACGCGTGCGTTATTGGGGATGGAATATCTCTATCTTGTTCGCTTAGGTTTACGTAAGGCATCAGATAAGCGGATTGAAGAGACGACTAAACTTGTTGATGAGCAACTGTGTGTCAATTTACCCGCGGGGCCATATTATTATCGTTATAACGAGGATGGATATGGCGAGCATGAGGATGGGCGTGCTTTTGATGGTAGTGGTGTAGGTCGTCTTTGGCCGTTACTCAGTGGGGAGCGAGGGCACTATGCCGCCGCCCGTAAAGAGGATATTAAGCCTTATTTAAATGCCATTTTGGCTTCAGCAAGTACAGGTGGTATGTTGCCGGAGCAAATTTGGGATAAGGAGAGTATACCTGAGAGGGGGCTATTAACGGGTAGGCCAAGCGGTAGTGCGATGCCACTGATTTGGGCTCATGCGGAGCTTATCAAGTTAATCTATGTGCAAAAGACGGGTGTGCCTATTGAGCAACTAAAATCGGTGAGTGAGCGTTATGGCAATAAACCTCCAGCACCACGCGCACGACATTGGCGTGATAATTTATCTTGTGGTGCGATACCCGCCAATCGCCAGTTATGGATTGAAGCACAAGAGCCATTTGTTTTGCATTATGGTTATGACAATTGGCAGGATATCAAGGAGCAGAGTAGCCAACCTCTCGGTTTAGGGTTATATGGTGTTGCGTTAGATGTCAGCGCATTGGCAGGAAAAACACTACAATTTACGCGTAGGTTTGATGCTAAGGGCTGGGAAGGACGTGACTGGCAAGTTGAGATAGAGGTGTAGTACTACTCCATTAATTAAACTAAATATCAATCGAGCACTTTATGGTGCTCGTTTTTTTGAATATAAAATCGTACTGCACCTAAAATATAGGTCAGCGTTACCTTCTCAAAGGGCAAATTAAAAAACTATTGTTTATAGGTAATAGTGACTAATTTATGGAATAATTATATATATAAATTATTTATTCTAGGTTTTAATAGGCTGTTAATAAGAACGACAAGAAAATTATCTAATCAACACTATTTATACTTATAAACACTTCACTCTTGACTAAGCCTAATCACTTATCACGTTATAAAATTTAGCTGTTGAGATTATACTCTAACTGCGGTTAATTATTTTTTTTATTATTTTGGTTAAATATTTTGTTAACCTTATAAAAAATTTTGTTTTATATTGTAGAAATTAATCAGACCAACTATAAACAGGGTTAACTATTTATCGCTGTTTATTTCTGAGATTAGTCTTATTTATTATTAATAATATGGTTCTTAATTGGATTTTTCTTATTTTTAATTTTTTTATCGTTTTGTTTAAAATAAGTTTAATCTAGATTATTATTTTGTTTTTATGAGCAAATTATATTTACTCAGCATATTTGAATGTTGAGAATAAGTTAATGCTGGATATCGCTACTTTTATTGTTTTATTATTAAATACGTACCTCCACATTAATTGCTTGTTAAATAATGATTTTTTCCTTGTTAACTCGTAAAAAGTTATAATGTTTTACTATTATATAGTCATTAACCAATGTTCTAAAAAAAATTAATTTTTTATTAAATTACGCCTGTTTTATCTTTTTTTAACGTTAAGGAGAGTTAGTTAATTAATTGACTTTTATGCTTTTTTTGCTGCTCTGTAACATATGATTGCAAAAAACATTTTCCTTAAGGTAAGTTTTGCTATTGACCATAAACAAAATTTATATATTATATCCCGATAAAAGCCAAAATAATCAGTATAAATAATTATACACCTATATTTTTGACCACCGGGACAAGTTAACTCTCTTAATGGGTATTCTGTACTCGTTAGGACTTCTATGCTCTGAATTTATTATTCATTATAATTTTGAGCAATTTTTAATCATGTAAGCAGGTTTAAGATTTTAAGCTAATAAGGGAGCTTAACTTATAATGAGTAAAAAAGATCTCGGTAGTGTTGCACCAAAAGAAAGGATTAATATCAAATATACACCTAATGATGGTGGAGCTAAATCTGAAATAGAATTGCCGCTTAATATGCTAATCGTGGGAGACATGATTGGTCGAACGGAGGAAACTCCGATTGAAGAGCGTAAAGCTATTTCCATTAACCAGAATAACTTTAATTCAGTCATGGAAAGTGCTGGAATAAGCTTAAATATCAATGTGGAAAATACACTTGATGAGAAAAGTGATTCTGATCTTAATGTGAATTTAGATATTAAATCCCTTCAAGATTTTTCTCCCGACAATGTTGCTCGCCAAGTTCCAGAATTGAAAAAATTACTTGAACTTAGAGAGGCATTAGTCGCTTTGAAAGGTCCTCTTGGCAATATTCCTGCTTTTAGAAAACGTCTGCAAGAGCTTCTAGATAATGAAGAGACTCGCGAACAGTTGCTGAAAGAACTTGATATTGCTAGCCAAAAATAATGTTTATAGAGGATTATTTCATGTCATTAAATAGCGAAACGCAGGAACAACAAGTTTCCTCATCCAATGTTTCATTGTTAGATGAGATTATGGCTCAATCTCGTATGTCTCCTGAGTCAGAAGCTTATGGTATTGCCAAACAAGGTGTTGCTGCATTTATTAGCAATCTTTTTGCTAGCCAAAATGAAGAAGAGCAAATCAATAAGCTATTGATTGATAAAATGCTTGTTGAGTTAGATAACAAGCTGAGTACACAAGTTGACCAAATTCTTCATGCACCAAAGTTCCAAGAGCTTGAGTCTTCATGGCGTTCACTGAAACTGTTAGTTGACCGCACCGATTTTAGAGAAAACATCAAAATTAATATTCTTCATGCAACGAAAGAAGAGTTATTGGAAGATTTTGAATTCTCTCCTGAAATCGTACAATCAGGCTTCTATCAGCACGTTTACTCATCCGGTTATGGCCAGTTTGGTGGTGAGCCAGTAGCCGCTGTAGTCGGTAACTATGCTTTCAATAACACCACGCCTGATTTGAAATTAATGCAGTATGTGAGTGCTGTAGGCGCTATGGCGCATGCACCATTCCTTTCTTCCGTTTCACCTAATTTCTTTGGTATTAACAGCTATGCGGAATTACCTGCGATCAAAGATATTAAGTCTGTCTTTGAAGGCCCTGCACATACTAAGTGGCGTTCATTGCGTGAAGCAGAAGATTCCCGTTATCTTGGTTTAACAGCACCTCGCTTCTTGCTGCGTCTGCCATATTCACCAACAGAAAACCCGGTTAAGTTGTTTAACTATACTGAAAATGTTAAGCAGGATCATGACCATTACCTTTGGGGAAATACGGCATTTTTATTAGCAAGCTGTATCAATGACAGTTTTGCTAAGTACCGTTGGTGCCCAAATATTATTGGCCCACAAAGTGGTGGTACAGTTAGCGATCTTCCTGTACACGTGTTTGAAGCAATGGGCGAATTACAAGCTAAAATTCCAACTGAGGTTTTAGTTACTGATCGCCGTGAATTTGAATTGGCAGAAGAAGGCTTTATTACATTGACGATGCGTAAAGGCAGCGACAATGCCGCGTTTTTCTCTGCGAACTCAGTTCAGAAACCTAAAACTTTCCCAAATACTCATGAAGGTAAAATTGCCGAAACCAATTATAAATTGGGAACTCAGCTTCCTTACATGTTCATTATCAACCGCTTAGCACACTACATTAAAGTGCTACAGCGTGAACAAATCGGTTCATGGAAAGAACGTCAAGATTTGGAACGTGAACTGAACATTTGGTTGAAGCAATACATTGCTGATCAGGAAAACCCACCGGCTGATGTACGTAGCAAACGTCCATTACGTTCAGCACAGATCCAAGTTCTCGATGTCGAAGGGGATCCAGGTTGGTATCAAGTTGCGATTCAAGTCCGCCCTCATTTCAAATACATGGGTGCTAACTTTGAATTGTCACTTGTTGGTCGCCTAGACAAAGAGTAAGGCAATGGCTGCTAACTATAACTGGGATTCTTCAGAGACTGCCAGCTTATTTGAACGCATCCAAGGGAAGAGCTCCGGCTCTTCCCATCATGCTCGAATGGATGCCTTAGTGAGATCAATTAAGAACAATTTAAATCAAATCCTAAACAGTCGACCAGATGCTTGTCAAAGTTCGGCTAGCCTAGGAGTACCTGATTTAAATGATGCAACACAAGCAGCAACAGATTTTAGGCGGAGCCTAGAACATTCTATTACAACCTGCATTCAAGACTTCGAACCTCGGATCAGTAATGTCCGAGTGACATTTATCGAAAATGATGCAGATGCCTTGTTGCTCCAGTTCAGCATCACCGCTTTTATCGATCTCGACAGCCAGCGGCAGCTCATTGAATTTAATATGCAGCTCGATAACAACCGGCGATATCAGTTGAAACAATTCTAATATGTCTTCAAACCCGTATTTTGCGAATGAACAAGAGTACTTAAAAGAGCTTGCCAGTCATATAGCGATAGAAAAGCCTCATCTTGTTGATTTATTATCCAATAAGATTCAGGATCCTGATGGTGCACGCTTGATGGATGGGTTAGCCTATCTTTCAGGAAATCTTCGTGAACAGCTTGATAGGCAATTCTCTGAATTAACGAGCAGCCTAGTCAATATGCTGTGGCCTGCTTATGCTCGTCCTTTTCCCAGCATGACTATTGTTGAGTATCAAACAGATGCTCAGACACTCAGCTATGCAAGCAAAATAGCCGCGGGCCAACCTTTTGTAGCTAAGCCCTTGTATGTTCAAGGCGAAACCCCAAATGCAGATAGCCTGCACCAATGCCGATTTAGCCAATGCAGAGACCTTTGGTTATTACCTGCAAAAATTTCACATGTACGCCAACGAACCAAGTCCATTGAGATTGACTTCAAACTCGATAAACCCCGCGTATTAGCAGAAATTGGCTTAGATAAGTTGCGTATCCATTTGAATGGTGCAACCTATACGACACATCAATTATTTTATTTGTTGAGCCATCGCATTAAGCAAGTGACGCTTGTCACCGAACATCATCGGTTGCCTTTAGATAATTTTGCAGCATTGCCAGTGGGTTTCAAAAAAGAAGATGCTTTATTGCCGTACCCAAAAAATAGCTACGATGGGTATCGTATCTTGCAAGAGTACTTCTGTTTTCCTGAAGCCTTTATGTTTATGGATATTAAAGGCCTTGAAGACCTACCTTTAGCACTGAATACAGATTCCTTCACATTAGAGATTGTGTTTGAAACGGAGATCCCTGACGCGGTGGTGATCCGAGATGACAGCATCAAACTGAATTGTGTACCTATTGCCAATTTGTTCACTATTGACAGTGAAGCTATTGACCTTACAGGTAAAAATGATGACTACATCTTGAGCGCCAGTTATCGAACACCACTTTGTTATGACATTTTTTCGATTAACCAAGTACAAGGGTTAAGGTATCCACAAAATGCCTCTCCTTATGCCGTCAATTACACCGCATTTGAAAGCTTTCATCACCAAAGCCATAACCTGAAAGATAAAAATCATGGCTATTACAGGCTAAAAATCAATCAGATGAGAGAGGCGGTAGGCTATCGGCATACGCTCTCCTTTGTGCGTGACAATGAAACGAAACTACAAAACTGTGAAGAAACCGTTTCTGTATCATTAAATTGCACAAATAGGAATGTTGCTTCAAGGCTTTCAACCCATTCGATTTCACTTGATAAAGCCTATCGGCCGGAAGGTGCTTTATCTGCCACAAACTTGTTTAAGCCAACAGCGCCATTATACCCATTGTTGGGTCAAACATTGTATTGGTCTGAATTAACGAATCTTTCGTTAAATTATCAATCACTTTTGAATCTAACCTCGTTGAAGCAGATTCTTCAACTCTATGATTTACCGTCTGTTTTTAATCGTCAAACAGCAAGGCAATCTCAGCAGTGCTTAGATTCTCTCATTAGCTTAAACACAGAGCATATTGAGCATCTTTATCGTGGGTTACCAGTAAGAGGATTAAAAACGACATTAACGGTTCGTCAAAGTGCTTTTTTAAGTGAGGGTAGCTTGTACTTGTTTTGTACAGTTATTGCTCAATTTTTTGCTTTGTATACCAGCGTGAATATGTTTCATGAGCTGGAAGTAATCAATATTGATAATAAGGAAACCTACCGGTGGCCAGCACAAATCAATCAGCAAATACTGAAGTGATAGCGCGCTGGCTAGATGAAGCTGGCAATTCTGTTACTGAATATAGTTTTTATCAACTTGTTGAACTACTTAATAAGTTACAAGGTAAAAGCACAACCACGCAGGAAACAACGGATGAAATAATTCGTTTTAAGTCCTGTGCAAATATTGCTTTTCCTACGAGAGATGTCATCTCGGTCAAAAAGAATCAAAACGGGAAGTTTGAGCTTGAAGTCTCCTTCTTGGGGTTACACGGTAGTCAGTCTCCGTTACCGAGCTATTATCTGGATGATTTTGCTTGGGAAGATGCCCAACAACAACCTAGCGTGACAGATTATTTGAACCTTTTTAATCACCGTTTAGTCACGCTTTTACATCGTATTTGGCGTAAATACCGTTACTACATTTGCTTTGAAAATGAGGGAGTTGATTCATTTTCTCGCTATATGTTTTCGTTGGTTGGCTTAGGGAATGAAGTCAACAGAGAAAGAGTTCATATCAATCACAGTAAGATGTTGGCCTACGCTGGGCTTTTAGCGAGTCCAAGCCGTTCTCCCGATGTTATCAGTAGTTTAATTGCCCACTGTTTCGATCTCGAACACGTTGAAGTTATCGGTTGGGAAACTCGTAAAGTACCTATTCCTGA
This sequence comes from Providencia sp. PROV268, assembly GCF_028477805.1. Taxonomy (NCBI): domain Bacteria; kingdom Pseudomonadati; phylum Pseudomonadota; class Gammaproteobacteria; order Enterobacterales; family Morganellaceae; genus Providencia; species Providencia sp. PROV268. The sequence continues at coordinate 21,092 of NZ_JAMPLW010000020.1, read as the reverse complement.
AAATCAACAAAATCGGTTAGGTGTGATTTCTCATCAGGCTGGGAAGAAATCGCAGCCCCGTATGTTATTGGGCGATAACTTTAGTTTGGGCGGGCATATCTATGATTGTAATGGCAAATGTACCGTCGAAATCAGTGAATTATCACTCGAGCGTTATATGTCCTTTCTGCCTAATGGAGCTAATTTTTTACCTCTTGTCGCTTTTGTCTCTTACATCTTCCATGAGCAGTTGGCATGGGACTTACGGCTCAATATTGCTGAAAAACAAGCTGAAGGGATCCGTTTAGGCCAGAAACAACACAATCAATTAGGGTGGCAAAGCTTTTTAGGTAAACCTGAGAAACAACCTAATGTCACCATTACTGTACTGGAATAAATCGCATGGATAAGTATTTACCGACAATTTCATTTCGCCTGATTAATAGTGAATTACTCGAAAGCGGTTATGTTTCGAGTATGACATTTTCACAAGATGGCGGGCAAATAGGCAGTAGCGCACAGTGCCAGTGGCAGATTCAAGATAACCAAAATTCCGTGGCACCAGTGCAATGCACTATTCTTTGGAAGGATAAGCACTTTTGCATTAAGACCAATACAGAATCAGTTTATGTCAATAATGCGATTGTACCTCTTCATCTTGATGCGGTACGGCTTGCTCATGGTGACCAGATCAAAATTGGTCAGCTTAAATTGTCTGTTAATGTGAATCTTACTGGACAACCAGCAGAAGACTTAATGGCTGTCACCCCTCAATCACTGGTTTCTAGCGATAGTAATCCATTAGATTCTCTATTTAATACCACACCGACTCAATCTTATGAGCAAGAGGAGTATGAGCTTGCTCCGACCGTTCAAGGGTCCCTAACGTATGATCCGCTTCAAGCCTTAGAAAATGAGAGTCTTAGCTTAATTTCTCAGAAAAATAAGCAAGCTTCAGACCCATTATTAATGAATGAAGCACACTTAACGCACTCAGTCACCTCCCCATTTTCAGATAATCAAGGGAATACCATGGTTCAGGAATTTATGGATTTACCAAAAATCACACCAACACTTGATGACACTATCACAGACATTGAGCATGTGGCTGTAAACCCTTTAATGCAAGGGCTTGGTATTCATTTAAATTTACAAACTTCACAACAAGCGAACGATTTTCTAGTGGAGCTAGGGAAGACTATTCGCTCCGCCATCGAAGGTTTATTGGCATTACAGCAACAGCAAGAAAGCCTGCAAGATAAGCAACTTAGACCAATTGAAGATAACCCATTGCGTTTAAACAGCAGTTATGAAGAAACAATGAAGTTGATGTTTACGGACGAACGTAGTCCCGTTCATTTATCAGCCCCTTCAGCGGTAGCAGAAAGTTTGCATAACATTCAGTTGCATTATCGAGCAAACCAAGAAGCTATTTCGACGGCACTTTCAACGATGTTGGCTGCTTTCTCTCCTGAACACCTTTTAAATCGTTTCGCGCACTATCGCCGTGCTTCAGATAACTCTTCGACAAACGATGCTTGGGCATGGGAAATGTACACCAACTACTATAAAGAGCTGTCATCTTCTCGCCAGCAAGGTTTTGAAAAGTTGTTCTATGAAGTCTATACCCATGCCTATGACAGAGCCTTAAGAAAAGGGCTTGAGGAAGCATAATATGCGTGCGAAAACCTTACTAGGATACCTATTTTTACTCTTTTCAATGATGGCGCTTAGTGGATGTACTAAGCCATTGGAAGCTGTATCCAAAATAGGTCAAGTCATATTAGACCCTTCGATTCCTATCGGGCCGCCACAAGATAGGCCATCAACGATATCGTTGACTATCTTGGCTGAGCCCAACATCAACCCAAATCAGGATGGTGAAGCAACGCCACTGAATCTACAGATTGTCTACATGAATGAAGATTCATTGTTTGCTGCGCTCGATTTTGACCAGATTGAAGAGAAAGATGGGGATCTCGAAAAGGTACTGAAAAAAAACTATATCGACCATCAGGACTACACCATTTTACCTGGGCAATACAAGCCGCTACCTGACATTGAGCTATATCCAGACAATCGTTATATCGGGGTCATTGGTTACTACTCAGACCCTGATAACGCGGAATGGAAAAAAATTGTTAAGGCACGTGGAAAAGGACGCCATTACTTCCTCCTAGCTCATATCAGAGGAAATGAAATCGAATTTAGACAAGAGGAAGATGACTAATATGTCGACAAAAAATAGAGTGATTTGGCGTGAAGGTTTATTTATTAAGCCTCAGCATTTTCAGCAGCAACAGCGTCATCAAGACTATATTACTGAAAGCATACTGAAGAGCTATATTTCTCATTTTTGGGGGCTCAGTTCGTTAATTCTGAGTGATGAATTGTATAGCTTAGGTCGTATTGGTATCAAGGAAGCTTCAGGTGTGATGCCTGACGGCACGATCTTTTCTATGCCTCATCAAGATATTCTTCCTCAACCTATTGATATTAAAAATATTAGTGATGGTGATAACAATATCGTTTACCTTGCATTTCCCTTAGTGAATAGCACGGTCAATGAAGTGTCGACTGAACATAGTGGTAACCGCTTGTTATCACGTTATAGCGACAGTATGGAAGATGTTCGCGACCTGCATACGGAAGGTGGGGATGTCAGTACGATCAATGTGGCCAAATTAAGACCGATTCTGAAGCAAGGCTCCAAAGAGATGGATGCTTATGTCACTTTGCCTATTTGTAAAATTAGGGAACGTGGTGCTGATGGCAGCTTAACACTTGAGAATGACTTTATTCCGACATGTTTGAATGTGCGTATCTCACCAATGCTAAATGAGTTCCTGAATGAAATTCATGGTGCTTTATATGAGCGTGGTAAACAAATTGCGTTACGTATTGGCTCCCCAGGGCAACAAGGTGTCGCGGATGTAGCAGAATTTATGATGTTGCAGGTATTAAATCGTACCTATCCATTGTATTCGCATTATGCGCAAGAGCCGGTTATTCATCCGGAAAAACTGTTTAGAGATTTGCTCGAATTGTGTGGTGAATTACAAACGTTCACTAATACCTCTCGTTTACCTGATTCTGTGGCTAAATATAAACATTTCAATTTATCTGAAAGCTATATCCCACTCATCAAAGATATTAGGGAAGCACTGAGTGTGGTGTTAACACCTCGCGCAATTCCAATTCCATTAGATACGCAAGAGCACGGTATTCGTGTTGCGACGATCCATGATAAGCAGTTACTGCAAAAAGCAGAATTTATTATTGCGGTCAAAGCGAATATGCCACAAGAACAGTTACGTCAACTGTTCCCACAACAATCGAAGATCTCTTCAGTGAGCAATATTCGTAAAGTGGTCAGCGTGCAGATCCCAGGTGTGAAATTGATTCCATTATCAACGGCACCACGTCAATTACCTTATCACTCTGGTTATAACTACTTCGAATTAGATAGAAGTGGCGATGTTTGGCAGGAAATTAAGCAGCACTCCAATATGGCATTCCACGTTTCTGGCAATTTCCCTGAGCTTGATATTCAACTTTGGGCGGTAAGAGGCGGAATAGACAATGACTAATGCAGCTTTCCTTAATGACTATGCCGAACAGGGCAACTTGCAAAAAAATTATCAGTTGCCTTTGCGGGGGAATAGCATCAATCCAATGATTGATGCTGCGACGCCATTGCTTGGGATGGTTCTCAGAATGAAAGCGATGTCAGAAACCCCTCTTTCGGAAAAGTTATATCAGCAGGTGGTGACCGATATCACCTCAATAGAGCAACAACTACAAACCCAAGGTTATGAACCTGGGGCTATTGTTTCATTTCGCTATGTTCTATGCACCTTTATTGATGAAACAGCATTGGGATTAGGTTGGAACCAAGACAACGGCTGGGTTAAACAGTCGTTATTAGTACACTTCCATAATGAATCTTGGGGTGGTGAAAAGGTTTTTGTATTAATTGAGCGGTTACTCGGTGAGCCTAAACGCTATCTCGATTTGCTGGAATTTATCTATTTGTGTTTGTGCCTTGGCTATCGTGGTCGCTACAAAGTGACAACAGGGCATAGTGATGAATTTAACCATTTACTCAGACGGTTACAGAAACAGATTCAGCAACTTAGAGGCGAAGCAAAACCCGTTATCCTTTTTGATGAAGGGGGTAATAAACACCATCGCTACCGTTTAGGCCGGCGCTTTGGTGTTCGCTACGTCATTCTTGGCGCCGTTATCTTAGCGGCAATTATTTACAGCATTTATTCATCCCGACTGAATCATCAAACACTCAGTATCGTGGAACAGCTTAATACTTTACTCGGCTAGGATGCACTATGATTCAAATTGATCTTTCGACACTCGTTAACCGTCTTCACCCTATCGCGAAGCATGCGTTAGAAAGTGCTGCGGCTTATTGTGTGAGCCATCAGCAGCCTGAAATTACGGTATCGCAATTTTTGCAACAACTGGTCGAAACACCATTGACGGATATTCGCTTAATTAGCCATAAAGCGGATCTGGATTTAGTCGCACTTGTTGAATTGTTAGAAGTACAAATTCCGCCACATCATGCGATTACTCAAAGCTATCCGAGTTTTTCTCCGTTATTGATTGAATGGATGAAAGACAGTTGGTTATTAGCCTCGACAGAATATAACCACAGTGAATTACGCTCTGGTACTCTGTTTTTAACCCTTTTGCAGATGCCATTACGTTATCTGTCAAAACCAGTTGCTGACTTATTATCACAAGTAAATCGTGAACAACTGCGACTGAATTTTGATAGTTGGACTGCGGGTTCGGCTGAAGCACCACTGACTGAAGCAGAAAAACAATCTGGAGAGAGTCGTCCTGCGGACTCTTTACTGGCGAAGTTCACGCAAAATATGACTCAGCAAGCGCGTGATAACCAATTAGACCCTGTTTTATGCCGTGATCATGAAATTGATTTAATGATCGATATCTTGTGTCGTCGTCGTAAAAACAACCCCGTGGTTGTGGGAGAGCCGGGGGTAGGTAAAAGCGCCCTAATCGAAGGATTGGCATTGCGTATTATTGCAGGTGAAATCCCTGAAAAATTACGTGGGTGTGAATTACTTACTTTAGACCTTGGTGCTTTACAAGCGGGTGCTGCGGTCAAAGGTGAATTTGAAAAACGCTTCAAAGGCATTATGCAGGAAGTGAGTCAATCACCTCATCCTATCATTTTGTTTATTGATGAAGCACATACCTTAATTGGTGCGGGTAACCAACAAGGTGGATTGGATGTCTCCAACCTATTAAAACCCGCCTTGGCTCGCGGTGAATTACGTACTATCGCGGCGACAACATGGAGTGAATACAAAAAGTATTTCGAAAAAGATGCTGCCCTTGCGCGCCGTTTCCAACTTGTTCAAGTTAAAGAGCCAACGGCGGCAGAAGCAGTCATCATCATGCGTGGCCTACGCTCTATTTATGAAAAAGCGCATAAGGTCTTTATTGATGATGAAGCATTGCGTGCGAGTGCTGAGTTAAGTGAGCGCTACCTATCAGGTCGCCAACTCCCAGATAAAGCGATTGATGTACTTGATACGGCGGGGGCTCGTGCGGCTATCAACTTATCTTCACCGCCGAAAAAGCTCTCGTTGCTGAAAACGGAACTTCATCAGATTGGTATGGAAACGGATGTGCTACAACGTGAACAACAATTGGGGCTTAATGACCATAGTTCGCGTCTGAGTGCACTAGCTGAACAGGCTGAAACTATCAATGCTCAGGTTGAGGAGCTACAAACCGCGTGGGAAACCCAGCAAGAGATTGTTTCTCAAATTATTGCATTAAGAGCGCAGCTACTGGACAGCGACCAAAGTGAAGAGCTTCCAACTAACGACAGTTTGGTATTAAAAGAGCAGCTTAAACAATTAAATGAGCAATTGAATGAGCTACATGAACAGCATTTATTAGTCTCGCCACATGTCGATAAAAAACAAATTGCTGCCGTTATTGCTGAATGGACGGGGGTACCTTTAAATCGTTTATCGCAAGATGCTCTATCAGTGGTAACGGAGTTACCCGTTTATTTAGAACAAACAATCAAAGGGCAATCATTAGCGATTGAGTGCTTACATAAGCATTTGTTAACTGCTCGCGCTGACTTACGACGCCCAGGTCGACCGTTAGGTGCATTTTTATTGGCGGGGCCAAGTGGTGTCGGTAAAACAGAAACGGTTATTCAAATAGCACAACTGATGTTTGGTGGAACGCAATATTTAACGACAATCAATATGTCAGAGTTCCAAGAGAAACATACAGTTTCACGGCTGATCGGTTCACCTCCAGGTTATGTTGGTTATGGTGAAGGCGGCGTACTGACAGAAGCGATCCGCCAAAAGCCTTATTCTGTTGTTTTATTGGATGAAGTTGAAAAAGCCCATCCTGATGTTCTGAATCTATTCTATCAAGCCTTTGATAAAGGTGAATTAGCCGATGGGGAAGGGCGAATTATTGACTGCAAAAATGTCGCTTTCTTCCTAACGTCTAATCTAGGCGACCAAATCATTACTGCCTATGCAGATAAGCCTGATGAGTTGCAAGATGCGCTTTATCCGGAATTAACCGCATTTTTCAAACCTGCACTGCTGGCACGTATGGAAGTGGTTCCTTATTTACCATTATCTCAAGAGATCCTTCAGCAAATTGTCGGTGGCAAGTTAGCTCGTCTGACTTCGTTACTTGAACAGCGTTTTGGTGCGGAAGTTGTGGTCGATGACAGTGTACCTACAGAGATCTTACGTCGTGCTTCTCGTGCGGAGAATGGTGCGCGGATATTAGAATCCATCATCGATGGCGCACTGTTACCACCGTTATCGCTACTGCTACTACAGCACAGCGCAAAAAATGAAGACATTAATCACATTCAATTATCAACACAGAACGATGAGTTCGTTGCGACGGTGAATGCTGAACTATGAAATCACGACTGAAAAATGCCTTAGCCTTACTTGAATGCACTAATTTGGATGTGTTAGCGAGCCAATTTTTAACGTTTAGCTTTACACGCAGTCCATTTAGCGCACTGATTGTGTCATTAATTAACCGACCTGAAAATTGCTTACAGAGTTGGAGTATTAAGCAATCAAATGAAGTAGAACAAGGGCATTTGGATGTCGAGATCAGCGATGCTGACCACCCTTTGATTCAGTTGATATCAAGGGGTGAAAGTGTCCTATGGGAGAACCTGAATCAAGGAATTCACATCAATGATAATAGGTTTCGCCAATTTGTGGCTGAATTACCAATAGGTACAGGGCTGTATAGCCTCCCATTAACAGATTTACGTCATAAAATTTGCGGAGCTATTATTTTGTTTGGGAAATCACTCAATACGGAGAGTTATGAGCAAGGAATTTTCCCTATTTATTGTGCGTTATTTCACCATCAGTTGAAAAGTCTCCTCGAATTATCTTTGACTCAGCAGAAGATTTCTCACCTGCAATACCTTAATTCACTACAACAAGATCGTGAACGGCAACTACAGGCAGCTGTGAATATGTTAACGACGTCAGCTCCACCTGTTGCGAGTCACCATTTCTCTGATTTTAGAGAGATTGATGACTTAACCGTGGCAACTGAACGTTACGAAGAGCAAATTTTAAAAGACCGACAACAACAGGTTAATGGTGATTTAGATACGATGGCAACGAGTCTGAATTTATCGAAACGGTCCCTAATATACAAATTGAAAAAATACGGGTGCATGAGATGAATATTTCACCGCTTACATTGTGGTTGATGACCTCTTTATTCGTCGTCACCACTGCCTCAGCGGAAAAAACAAATCCGCAAGCACTGGCTCAGGCGCTTTCAGAGTGCCGCCTTGAGTCGTCTCAACTGATCCGTCTTGCATGCTATGACCAAATCATGGCCGACTCACCTGCACAGACACCTTTTGACCCGAGTCAAATGGGTAAAGCATGGCGCCAGGCAATGGAGCATGAAATGCAACGAGAAGATAATAGCGCGGGGTTTTTAGTCACCCTTCCTGAAACAGGAAATTACCCAGTTATTATGACTATCCCTGCGATTGGTTTTGCGCCGCCTCGCCCTGTCATGATGATCAGTTGTATCGACAATATTACTCGATTGCAGGTTGCCCTCCCTCGCCAACAGGAGGCGGGAAGTGTGATGTTAACGACAGACAAAACGCAATTCACTGCCGATTGGTTTCTTCGTGAAAACGGTTATGTATTGGAGTCGAGTCGTGGCATTCCCGGCATTGATGAAATTAAACGTTTATTAAACGGTGAAACACTGACGTTGAAATTAGCAAACAATGACCGGCTAACTTTCAATATTTCAGGTATTTCAACTGATATCAAACCGCTAAGAACGGCCTGTCACTGGTAAGCATCATGACGATTAATACACAATTAAAATGGAAAGAGCAGCTATTAGCTCCCCTTGAAGAAAGCCAGCAAGCAGCACCGATTGCCGATGATAACCCTGATTGGGAATACATTGACGGCGAAATGATTAAGTTTGGCTCACTTAGCCATGCTCAATTAAATATTGAGGAAATCCAGCGCAAGGCATTACAACTGTTTGCTAATGAAACGAAAGACTTCCGTTTATTAGTGCACTTATTGCGTACCTTACAACATGCAGGAGAGGCTGATGAGCTAGCTTTAGCCGCTGAATTATTGGCGGAGTTTGTTCGTCATTATTGGGAAAATAGCTATCCGCAAAATATAAAGCTTAAACAACGGCTTGCAGGGCAAATCCTTAAACGATTTGAAACTGTACAAGACAGTTTTTGCCGTCAAGCCGATATTAACTTGCGCGACAATATTCTTGGCTCCTTTGCCTTTTTGGCTAAATCTTGGCATGAAAAATGCCCAAATTTATCCGCTGAAGTCGATACATTAAGCCGTGGTTACAGCCGTATTGAACAAAGTGAACCTGTCATCGTTGTGGCAACGGAAGAGCCAACAACAGATAAAAAGGGAACAGTAGAAAATACTCAACAAGCACAGACTCCGGTGGCAGCAACAAAAGTACCTACAGTTGAGGTGAACCAAACGGATGAGCGTCAGTGGAAACAGACATTGCTTAAAGTGGCTGAGGCGTTATGTGAGCAAACGCCTTCGGATGCGGTAGGTTATTGCTTACGGCGCTATGCTATTTGGCACTCCATTCATGCGTTACCGATGGCAAATAATGATGGAAAAACGCCATTAGCCCCTGTTTCTCCTGACCGAGTGATTGATTACAAAAACCAAATGGCGCAACCATCAATGGCGTTGTTGAATAACATTGAACAAAGCTTAACGTTATCGCCTTATTGGCTGGAAGGCCATATGTTAGCTGCTCAAGTTGCAACAAAGTTAGGCTATCCGCTGGTGGGTGTTGCGATTGCTCAGGCGTTGCAACAGTTTTTAAACCGATTACCTGATTTAGCCAAACTGAGTTTTTCTGACATGACACCTTTCTTGCCTGAAGAGGTTCAGTCTTGGCTTTCAGCTTCTCAAAAATCAACGAGTCACGACGCCTCGACGAGTTCTCACAGTTTACAAGCTGAACAACAAGAAATTTTACATTGCTATGAACAGCATGGCTTAAGTGAAGCGTTAAAAATGGTCGAAAATTTTATCGCTTCTACGAACGAGCCGAGAGCTCGTTTTTATAGCCAATTGTTATCTGCCCAGTTATTTGAACAAGCGGGGATGCAGCATATGGCTGAGAACCTGTATCAGCAACTGCATACCGCAGCATTACATTACTTGTTATCGGACTGGGAACCCGATTTGCTCAATCGTTTAGCACAGAAGGTGCAAGACAAGCAGGAAATGACTTTTGATAGGAATTCACAACAATGAAATTATCTTTTCTATCCATACCAAAAATAACGGGTTCTCTTAAGAAGCTGTTTTTTGGCGATAAGCCCAAAATTAAATCATTCTTACTGCTGTGTTTGGCACTGCTCCCAGCGATTTTGATTATTTGGATTTGGTGGTGGGGACCCGATTTTAACTACAAGGGCAGTTATCCCCTTAAAGAGCTGAGCGCGCGTTGGTTAGCGACGATTATTATTCTTCTCATCATTGTGAGTTGGATTGGGATCGCGACATGGAAACGTGTAAAACGCCTTGAAAGCCTTAAATTAGACGTGGAATTAGCGGTTGTTGATCCTGTTCGTCACGATATTGAGTTTCAAAATCGTTATCTCGATTATTGGAAATCGCAATTTGTTCGTCACCTCAACGGACATACTCAATCCGTATATTTACGTCCTTGGTATTTCGTATTGGGGGCCGATGAGAGTGGTAAGCATACATTACTAAAAAATAGCCTTAATACTTTAGATATTGCACCAACAGAAAATGTTGTTAGTGACCAGAAACTCCCTCTGCATATTCAATGTCTACTCGCGGATAATGCCGTCCTTTTTGTGCCAGATGGGAAATTATTGACCCAGCCAGTGAGTGAGGGGGATAAGCCCCAGCTATATCATCGTTTATGGAATGAACTTTTACACTGGTTAAGCAAAAACCGTTCAAGACAACCAATGAATGGCATTGTTTTAACCGTGGATACTTTGTCATTACTGACAAATTCGAAGGAAAAAAATAGCCAGCTCATTGCTGATCTACATATGCGTATTGAAGAAGTCCGTATGACATTCAATAGTCAATTACCACTCTATATTGTGTTGACTAAACTGGACTTGTTACGTGGTTTTGATGCGATGTTCCAATCCCTTGATGCTCAACAGCGTAATCAGGTATTAGGGGTATCTTTTAGCTCAAAAGAAAATGTTAATTGGGAAAAACAGCTCAATCACTTTTGGAGCCAATGGGTTAGCCAAATGAACAGTGCTTTACCTGAAATGATGTTAAATCGTTCAGAAGGAAGCCAAAGAAGCGACTTATTTAGTTTTGTTCGCCAAATTGAAGGGTTACAAAGCAGTGTAGCAAAATTAATCTCTGCATTGGTTGCTAACAATGAACAGAAAAATATCCGTTTAAGAGGGGTTTATCTCACCTCTGCGACTCAAGTTGGTCAGATTGACGACGTCTTTAGCCAAACGGCGTCAGTTCAATACCATTTACCAACAGCACCACTAACAACTTGGCCTATTTCAGATACACATCCCTATTTTACGCACAACTTATTCAGTGATGTGCTGTTTAGCGAGCCAAACTTAGCAGCGGAAAACCATTATTGGCTGAAAAAACATCGTACCAGACTTTTAGTTGCTTCAACTGTCAGCATTGTTGGTTTGATATTGGCTTGGAATGGCTGGAGCCATTACTACAACAAAAACTATCGTGCGGGCGAGAATGTGCTTAATGAAGTTAAAGCATTTAAAGCGATTGAATCAACGACAACTAAAGATACTGACGGTAGCAAACAACTTCCTGTTTTGAACCCACTTAGAGAAGCAACATTAGCTTACGGAAACCATCGTGATAAAAATGGCATTCTGTCTGAAATGGGGTTATATCAGGGGCAAAAAGTTGGACCACAAGTTGAAAATGTCTACTTGCAATTGTTAACGGAACGCTTTTTACCCGCCATTATGGCAGGGTTACTTATTGAGCTGGATAATGCTGAAAAAGGCAGTGAAGAGAAGCTCGAAATCTTACGTGTTATGCGCATGCTTGAAGATAAAAGTGGGCGTAATAACGGGTTGGTTGAAGATTATATGGCAAACTACTGGAGCCAGCTATTTACAGGGCAACGAGATATCCAAGCTCAGCTTCGCGGCCATTTACATTATGCGTTAGAGCACACTGACTGGAAAGCTGAGCGTAATCAAGGTTCAGCGATTGCCAATAAAGTCTTTGGGCCATTTGCCAAACCAATCAGTGACGCTCAAAAAGAGCTGAGCACGCTGTCGCTATACCAACGTGTTTATCAAACACTGAGGCTGAAAGCGAATCAAACACTGTCATCACCATTAAACCTCCGTCATCAAATAGGCCCTGGTTTTAACTCAGTGTTTACTGTGAACGATGAAGATAAGCTCGAAATCCCTCAGTTTCTCACCCGTTCTGGGCTGATTAACTACTTTATTAGGCAAAATGATGAATTGGTCGATCTGACATTACTTGATGCTTGGGTGCTAAATTTATCAAGCAATACACAGTATAGCGAGAGTGACCGTAAAGAGATCCAACGTCAAATTAGCGAACAATATCTGAATGACTATACTGCGCAATGGCGTGGAGCGATGAGTAATTTAGAGATTCGTGAATTTGACACAATTCAAGATGAAATCAATGCATTAGAACAGATAATCAGTGGTGAGCAGCCGTTAAGACGTGCATTACAGGTACTGAGAGATAACACTTCTTTACCTACCATTGATAGTTCGCTGTCTTCACAAGAGCAGCAAAAATTGATGGCAGAGCCGAAATACAGGTTGCTTAGCAGGCTGGATAGAGAGTTTTCACCTGAAACTGAGATCTTAGTGAGTAACAATGGTGAAAACCTACAAAATCTCAATCAGAAGCTAAATGAATTGCATCGTTATTTATTAAGTATTCAAAACTCACCAGTACCAGGTAAAGCTGCACTAAAAGCGGTGTCTATGCGTTTGAATGATAATAACCGTGATGTCATTTTTGAGCTATCACAAATGGCGAAAACATTACCAGAACCATTAAATCGTTGGGTAGGAGACCTCTCGGACCAAGCATGGAATGTGGTACAAAAAGAAGCTATTCGTTATATGGAAGTCGAGTGGAATGAAAACGTTGTCAAACAGTACAACGCGTACATCGCTGGACGTTATCCATTTAATCCGAAATCTAAACAAGATGTGCCATTAAGCGAATTTGAACGTTTCTTCAAACCAAATGGCACCATCGATAGTTTCTATCAACAGAATCTACGTTTATTTGTTGAAAATAACTTGATTGAAAATATGGAAGGCCAATCGCTGATTCGCCCTGATGTATTGGAGCAAATTGAGATTGCTAACCGCATTCGAGACACCTTCTTTACTGCTCAAGGTAATCTTGAAACACAATTTGCGGTAGAACCGTTGTCACTGTCAGGTAATAAACGTCGCAGTATCTTGAACCTTGATGGGCAGATTATTGACTACTCTCATGGGCGCAGTAACACCGTACATATGGTGTGGCCAAACTCAATGCGTTCAAACATTGAAAGTAAGCTGACATTAGTGCCTCTTTCTGGTGATAAATCCCCTCGTTCGCTCAGCTTTAGCGGACCTTGGGCGCAATTACGCCTTATCGATAGCGGCAGGTTAATGAATGTGAAACCAAACTCTTTTGAAGTTCGCTTCACAATTGATGGCGGAGATATGACTTATCGCGTGCAAATTGATGAATCTAACAACCCGTTCTTCGGAGGATTATTTACCCGATTCCGTTTACCTGAAACGCTTTATTAATATGATTTTTCAGTATTAATACGAGGGAATAGAACAATAAATGAGTACGCAATCAGAAAACTTGGTGATTAAAGTAGGAGGGTCTCCCTTGGAGACCCCAGAATTTATCGCGCTAAAAACCGAGTTCAATAAACTTAACCATCCAGCCCGCCCTGAAGTGAGCTGGACTTTAATTGAGTCATTGTGTTTAACGCTATTTAAAACCCATGGCATTGATTTACAAAGTGGAATTTATTACACCATCGCGCGTTTACAATTACATGGTTTAAACGGTTTTACCGAGGGATGTGAACTATTAGCAAGTGTTGTTGTGACACAATGGGATCATTTGTGGCCAGAACAGCCCCATCATCGTGCTGATATTTTGAATTGGTTTAATAGCCGTGCTGGTTCAGCATTGCGGCAAATCAGTTTTAAAACCAGTGATCTACGGTTAATCTATCGTTCCGAGCGTGCGCTACAGCTCATTATCGATAAGCTTGCCCAAACAACGTGGACAAAAGTACCGAAATTAGAAAACCTTTTGTGGTTTTTCCAAAACTCAGCGAAAAACCTCGAACAGCGCGAAAATGCATTAAATCAAAATAAAGGTCAAACGGTAAAGCTGCCGCCTTTAGTTTATATCCAGCAGCCGAAAACGGAGCAAGAGCCACCAGCACAATCAATCGTGATTGAAACAGCGGCTCAAAAACGGCCTTCTTCACCTATGCCTACTCAGGAAAAAATGAGTGCGACAAAAGGGTTTTTTTTAGGGTTATTATCAAGCGCAGTCATCTTTTCTGGTATCGGCTATGCGTTGTATTACTCGACCCAGCAAGAAGTTATTGCAATGGCTTCTGTTCCTGAAGGCGCGGCGGCTCAATGGCTATATAAACCTGAGCTTACAACCTACGCGGATAACTTAGGGTTATTAGAGAAGCAGTCACCTATTTTTACCTTAAAGCTCGCTGATTCATTAGTGGATGTAGCCAAAAAACGGTGGCCTAACAATGCGGATCAAGCTTATGTCAGCCGTAACTGGCAAAACTTGATAACAACTCGGTTAGAAAATGCGCCAATTAGCGATAGTTGGTCAGAAACAGCGACATTATTACAGCAGCTATCAGACAAAATTGTGATGCAAGAGCGCAATCGCGGGAGTTTTACTCTCTCTTATTTGAAAACTGCTATCTATGATATTCAAAAGCAGCATAACAAGAGTACACCTGTTGAAGAAAGACTACGTGAATTCTCTTTACAAATTGAAAATGACCAGCCTATCTCACCAACATTAATTAGTAATATCGATTCACAAATTAATGGCTTATTAGCACGTTACTATGATTTGCAAAAACAGGCAGAAGAACGCGGTTTAAAACCAAACTCATATTAAAAGGATATTATCATGGCGAATATGATCTATTTGACATTAAAAGGCAGCAAACAAGGTGCAATTTCTCAAGGATGTGGAAGTTTAGACTCGATCGGTAATAAGTATCAAAACGGTCATGAAGATGAAATTTTTGTCCTACGATTAGGAAATGGCTTTAGTCGTACTCAAAATATTAATTTTCAACCTGTTACATTAATTAAGTTGTTAGATAAATCATCTCCACTGTTGGCAAATGCAATTGCCAATAATGAAACACTTGAGATGACATTTAATTTTTATCGGACTTCACAAACAGGCTCTCAAGAAAAGTATTACACCATTACTCTGAGAGAAGCGTCCATTATTAATTTAGAGTCAGACTATCCTCATTCATCGAATAATAATGAGCAATTACCAGAGGAAACACTAACTGTGAAATATAAAGATATTATATTTCAGCATGTTATGGCTGGGACTTCAGGCTACTGTAGTTGGCAAGAAAATACAATTTAATGGATGTTGAGCCTAAAAGATGAGTGAAATAAAGTATCTACAAGAAAAGCAATATTTACAAAAACTCGCTGACGATTATGCGAGAGAGAAGCCGCATTTGGCTCACGTATTAGATCCACAAGATCCTCATACGGGTTATTTACTTGAAGGGTTTGCTTTTCTTTCGGCACGCCTACAAGAAAAAATTGATGACGCTTTTCCTGAAATTACCTTACCTTTACTACAACGTTTAGGCTCACAAGCGATTAAGGGGCTACCTTCAACAACAATTATTCAGGTTGACCAAGATGGGGTCATTGATTATCCATATTATCTTTCAGAAAATAATTTGATTCTAGGTCCTAAAGGTGCCAGTTTTAGTCTTTGTTATGGAGTGACCCTACAACCTTATTCTATTGTTGAGCGAAAAATTACTCATCAGCCTAATCGGAGTTGTATCTCATTACGAGTAAAATACCGAGGCATAATAAAAGAATATGATACAGCATCGCTAAACCTCTTTTTGAGTAAACAAAAAGCTATTGCAGATACTTTGATGCTCGGGTTTAGCCAATATTTTGATTATATAGAGCTGAATCATGATGGAAAAAGCTATCGTGGGAACAGCCTTGATTTTTATTTTGAGCCGAAGATAGGTAAAAAATTTCAAATTTTCCAGCAAACAGATAATCAATTATCAGCCCCTCAACAGCTACTGGAAGGGTTTTATTTACCACATGTTCATCATTTTATCGATATTAATGTACCGTTGATCACTAAGCAGCTTAATTGGCAAGATGATGATACGTTTGTGATCAATATCTATTTCAATAAGCAGCTTTCGATTACTCAGGCACAGTGTGAAGAGAGTTTTTATTTAAACTGTGTACCTGCAATTGATAAAGAAAAGCAAAATGAGCTGAAAATAGATTTTAAATATAATCAATCGTCGTATTTATTACCTATACCTGATAATCACTATTTGGCGCATTTATCAGATATTCAGTTGTCATTAGAGCCTCACGAAAAGGTTCGTGGCTTATATTGTGATTTTTATCCGATGACGGATTTTACTGCGGCATCACGTCTGCTGCCCCAATATCAACAAGCGTTGTTTTATGCACTCACTATTGATAACGATATTCGAGGAAGGACACTATATTATTTAAATTTTTATGATAATAAAGGTACACCGATGGTAGTGCCTCCTAGTTTACGTTTTTCATGTAATTATGTGAGTTTTGAACAATATCAAGAAAGCCGCATAGGGGTCTTAAACAGCCATAGTGAGAAGGTGCCAGAAGGAGTAAAAACAGCAAATATCACCGAGTTATCAAACTGTTATCCACCGATTGTGAATGATAAATATTATTGGCAATTACTATCACACTATAGTGCTAATGCTTTTATGTTGATGTCTCTTGATACTATCAAGCAGATGTTGACGGAATATATTTTATATCGTGAAAACGATAGACAAGTTACACGCAAACTTGAACGGTTATTATCAGGTTGTATTGCGCTTAAAACGAATTTATATGATCACATTTTAAAAGGAAAACCATATCGCTGCTTATCCCTTGTGGTGACATTAGACATTCAAAAATTTGAAAATGAAGGTGAGGCATTTATGTTTGTCACTCACCTATATCATTTTTTCCCTTTTTGTTTATCTGAAAATATGTTGTTGGAAATGTCAGTGAATTTCAATGATGCTGATTTACCGACATGGTATTTATCACCCTCACCATTACAAGGATATAAATCACTGTTATAAAAAACCATGGCGCAACAATTGAGTGCGCCATTTTGCAAGGTTAAGTCTATGTCTTCAAATATCTCGAGAAAAAATGTATCTGATGCTGAAAAAGCGGGTCAACATTGGCAATCTCTATTAAACAGGCCAGAGCCACAGCGCCTTAAATCGGCTTCTGACGCCAGCGGATCTCAGCCCTCTCAATCTAAGAAAATAGATATTTACGATGCAATTGCTAATCGTAAGCTGTATTCCGGACTCGTATTTACCTGCCAAATTGGTGATCTTCCTGTAGAGACCTTTCAGGTCACCCAATTTGATTTGCACGAAGGGTTATCCGAGTTATTTACGCTGAACATTCAAGCCGTCAGCTCACAATCAGAGATTGATTTTCAAGATGTATTGGGGATGGCTTCCTCCATCACCATCATGCGTGAAGGTATTGTTACCCGTTGTGTACAAGGGATTTTAGCTAGCGCCGAGCAAGGCAATACCGATGGCGTGAAAACGTGGTATCAGTTTGTCATCCGCCCTGAAATGTGGATCATGACGCTTAAGCAAGATAGTCGTATTTTCCAAGACACTACCGTTCCCAACATACTAGAAACCTTGCTGAATGAATCCCATGTTAAACACGATAAATTATTTTATCACCCTGAAGAGCATTTGCAGCGCTCTTATATCACGCAAAAACGTGAAACCCTGTATGAGTTTTGGTGTCGCCTCGCTGCCGAAGAAGGGATTAACTACTGGTTCGAGGAAGGCCCACAATTATTCTATAGCGATCGCCACTTGGGTATGAAAGCGGGGATCCATTTAACTTATAATCCCCAATCAGAAACCGATATTACCGACAGCACGGTCACCGCATGGCGTTATGCAGAACGCTTATGTAGTGATATTCGTATTGATAAAGATTACAATCAGTTACGTCCTTCTTACCCATTGAGCCATCAGGTAACGGGTGAAGTACATCAACAACACGAAGTATTTGAAAGTTATGGGCGCTTCCAAGAAGATGCTGAAGGTCAGTCGTTTAATCAAATCCGCTACGAACAATCGCAAAATAACCGCCAAACAGGCACTGCTAATACCAATTGTATTGAATTAGCACCTGGACGAATATTCAGCTTATCTAATCATCCCAGTAGCCGTATGAATGACAGCTGGCAAGTGATTACGGCACACCATCACGGGGTACAGCCCCTCGCTGACAACAGTGGCGGTGAAGGTACGCAATTGAGTAATACCATCACCTTTATTCCAAGTACCCAAGAATGGCGTCCACCGTACCGCTATAAGCCGACTGCTGATGGGGATGAGCTGGCTACAGTCGTTGGGCCACCAGGAGAAGAAATTTACACCAACAGTAAAGGGGAAGTTATAGTCTATTTTCATTGGGATAGACGAGGTATACCTGACTACGGTGCTTCATGCTGGGTACCTGTTTCACATGGTTGGAGTGGTAATGGGTACGGATTTATGAGTATCCCACACATAGGTCAGCAAGTCCTTATTAGCTACTTGAATGGGGATATTGATAGGCCTATTGTTACGGGGTGTACTTATAACGGGA
The DNA here is from genome assembly GCF_028477805.1 of Providencia sp. PROV268. NCBI lineage: Bacteria > Pseudomonadati > Pseudomonadota > Gammaproteobacteria > Enterobacterales > Morganellaceae > Providencia > Providencia sp. PROV268. The sequence goes on along the minus strand of NZ_JAMPLW010000020.1, from coordinate 2,527 downwards.
GTAATAAGCCTCCGTTAGATTTACCAAAAGAAAAAACACGAACGACCTTTAAAACCTGTACTCACAAAGGCGAAGGATTTAACGAACTACGTTTTGAAGATCAAAGTGGGCAAGAGGAAGTATATCTTCATGCTCAACGTGACCTAAATGTGCATATTGAAAACGATAGCCATTGGCATATACAGCGTGATTCGAAACAGCGTGTTGACCAACATCGTTATACAGAGATTGAGGGGGATGATCACTCCCATATCAAAGGTACACAAAAATCTCTTGTTGAAGGTGATAGCTCCCTACAAGTACTTGGCAGTCATCACCAGAAAGTTAATGCCGTAATGGTTAGTGAAAGTGGTCAAGAAACCCATATCACTAGCCAAGGTAAAGTGGTAATTGATGCCGCCACAGAAATTACTCTTAAGGTAGGGGGGAGCTTTGTACGTGTGACGCCAAGTAATGTGTTTACCTCGGGTAATGTTGTCATTGGTGACAGTGCGGGAGGAACAGGACAAGCGGTTAATATCCAGTTGCCAGAAGGTGTTGCGCCATTTGTGTCACCACCTTACCCAATCAAACCATACTGTGCGATGCAAGCACAAGCAACAGGCAGCTGGGTAATTAAACTTAAAGGAGGGAAAGCATGAAATCGAATGATTGGACACGTTGGTTGACTGAACCCTCGACTGTCCCCGTATATTTGATGCTCAATACGTTATCGTCCCCAAACCCGACAGATTTATTGTTTGCCAATGATTGGGTTGAGCAATCTTTTCCACTGTATAATGGCACGTCACTGGCACATTTGATCGCACAAAGTCCATGGCTCGTACAGTTAAAGGTAAAGGCTTACGCACCATTAGGGCAACTTCTTGACCGCAAAGCATTAAGTGATAAATCATGGGGGTGGGCATACCGGAGCTCGTTAGGTTGGGCATATCAACTAAAGCATTGGCAAAACCGACAACTGGTATTACTTAATAATGAATTAGTGGTACTGCGTTTGATGGATAGTCGTATTGCTACAGTCTTGATACCCAAAATGAATATTCATGATTGGCATGTTTTAATGACTCCAGTACATGAAGTGATGCTCGATACACCAAATGGAGCAAACTTATTCGAATCACAGGCACGTCATGAGTCATTGCCGTATCCCGAAACCCAAGCTCGCCCGTTTGTGATAGGACATCATTTACAAATTGCGTGGGAAGACTCAGAAACCTTTATCCAGTTGACAGCAGAAAATATGGCTTGTGAACTGTGGGAAAATGTTCCCAATGATGCCATGAAACTTGATACCCCCGAAGGTCAACTTCACCGACGTTTAGTTGATTGGTTACATATTCATCCCTCATTGGCTGGAGATGTTACATCCCGTACCATCGGACAATTTTTGAACTATTCCCAACAGCAGGGATGGTTGACTTTGACAATGGAGCTGTCATGAATCAAAAAACAGAATCTTGTATTATCTGTGAAAATTATCGGTTCTGGCTTGAGCTACAACTGGTGGATGATAAAGGGCAGCCGTTAGCAAATGTACCTTATATGTTGTCAGAGCGGGGAACCGACCGCATCCTACAAGGTAGTAGTGATCCACAAGGACTTATTCATGTCGAAGGTCTTACCGCACGCCCTTATACATTAACTTTAGAAGCTCAATCCCTTGCTGATGCGCTCACAGCTATTTCACCTCCAGCAGCTATCCAAGGAAAAGAGAAAATGTTGAGTGATTTTTGCCGTGAGCAAAATTATATACTCAGTGAAAACAATCGTGCAGGGGCGTTTAACTCAGTGTTACCTGAGACGGTTCACCGTATGACGGCAGGGCAAATTAAACGCTCTCTACACTATCAGCAGCTAGATACTGGTTACCCACTATTATTTCCGTATGACCAGCGCCGTGTGATTGCCATTAAGAGTATCGCCGAACCGGTGTTTGCCAAATCTATCTTGCGCGGTGAAGGCAATACCGATGCGGGTGACGCGGTCGAAGTCAGTAACTATTTTGGCTCGACTGTGGTGTATCAGGTACAACCCAAACTGATACCGTCCGAACAAGCTAAACCTACAGAATTTACCATTGCGTCTTTATTTGGTATTTCGACGGCTGAAGCCAATCCATTGATACTCATCCCGTTAGCGATGATATTTCTTCAGCAAATGGCGGTATCGGGCGGCGCAGCTCAGAGTCAAAATACCTGGCAATCCTCGGATAAGTTTTTTGATGATTACTCAACATCTCGTGTATCACCTACAATAAAAGTGAATGCTCCTTCACTATCAGCACTGAGTATCCTTGTGAGTATGGGATATGTAGGGGTTTTTACTCGTACAGAATCGAGTGACTCGAGTGATTTACTGACTTATGAGGATTTAAAAGAAAAGGCGCTCGCTAAGGGAACCGCGACTACACGAATACGCATGGGTGTCGATGAAAATGGCCAAGTAGTCGGCTATCATACCTCTACGGAGAGCGGGCAAGACCAAGTTCCTGTAAGGATGATGGAACTCGCTTCAGAAGCGGAAA
>NZ_JAMPLW010000019.1:0-156860 GCF_028477805.1 Providencia sp. PROV268 | reverse complement strand
ATTAATTTTTATAACCAGTATTTATGAAAATGCGAGTAACTAATGAAGTGGTGGGCGATACCGGGCTCGAACCAGTGACCTCCTCCTTGTAAGGGAGATGCTCTACCAACTGAGCTAATCGCCCACTTCATGACAAGTTTCACATATTTGTAAATAAATGGTGGGCGATACCGGGCTCGAACCAGTGACCTCCTCCTTGTAAGGGAGATGCTCTACCAACTGAGCTAATCGCCCATTTATTTACTTCACTTACTTGTTTCATCGTCGACAGTGGTGGGCGATACCGGGCTCGAACCAGTGACCTCCTCCTTGTAAGGGAGATGCTCTACCAACTGAGCTAATCGCCCTGCCGTCGATGGAGGTGCATTATAGGGATCCCTCGTTCTGAGTCAACGGTTTTTGAATAGATTTTTTCTGTTCGTTGTAAAAATAAGCAAGATGTTCCAATATTCACCAGAAAAGAACCTTATTTAACCAATAATTAAGCTTTTGTATCACCCAACCAATACAATATTAGAACAAAAATATTTTTATGCTGAGAAATTGCCTATCCTTTTTCTTTTTTTACGGATTTTATTTGCATCAACATCGATAACTTGATTGAGGTATCACTTTAGAGTGATAGAATAGAACAACATTTTAGACATGCTGACGTGTTTCTCTGGTGACCGATAGCGAGAAGAAATCTTTCGCTCACACATCAATGATAGGCTGTTTATATTTAACGCTTCCCTATTATTTAGAGAACGTTGGCATGTTAGAAACCACGTATCGCAATTAAGGCAATCTCGATGAGTAAAATTAAAACCCGTTTTGCACCTAGTCCAACAGGGTATTTACATGTTGGTGGAGCGCGTACTGCGCTTTATTCCTGGTTATTCAGCCGCCATAATCAAGGCGAATTTGTTCTGCGTATCGAAGATACGGACTTAGAACGCTCAACTCAGGAAGCTATCGATGCCATTATGGATGGTATGAACTGGTTAAATTTGAATTGGGATGAAGGCCCTTATTATCAAACGAAACGCTTTGACCGTTATAACGATGTTATTGACCAAATGCTTGAAGCAGGTACCGCTTATCGTTGCTACTGCTCAAAAGAGCGCTTAGAGGCGCTGCGTGATCAACAGATGGCATCAGGTGAAAAGCCTCGCTATGATGGCTGCTGCCGTGATCACGCCCATAACCATACGCCTGACGAGCCGCATGTTGTTCGTTTCCGTAATCCACAAGAAGGCTCGGTTATTTTTGATGATAAAATCCGTGGCCCGATTGAGTTTAGTAATCAAGAGTTAGATGACCTCATTATTCGCCGCACCGATGGCTCACCAACTTATAACTTCTGTGTGGTTATTGATGACTGGGATATGGAAATTACTCACGTTATCCGCGGTGAAGATCATATCAACAATACCCCACGCCAAATTAATATCTTAAAAGCGCTAGGAGCACCTGTTCCTGAATATGCACACGTTTCAATGATTTTAGGCGATGACGGTAAAAAACTCTCCAAGCGTCACGGTGCTGTAAGCGTTATGCAATATCGCGACGAAGGGTATTTACCAGAAGCACTACTCAACTATTTAGTTCGTTTGGGCTGGTCACATGGCGACCAAGAGATTTTTTCTCGTGAAGAAATGATTGAATACTTTAGCTTAGATGCAATTAGCAAATCAGCGAGCGCATTCAATACCGATAAGTTGCTTTGGTTAAACCACCATTATATTAATCAATTGCCACCAGAAGAAGTTGCCGTTCACCTTGCATGGCATATTGAGCAACAAAACATCAACACTGAAAATGGCCCGCAATTAGCTGAGTTAGTTAAATTGCTCGGTGAACGCTGCAAAACATTGAAAGAGATCGCTGAATCCTGCCGCTACTTCTATGAAGAGTTTGATGAGTTCGATGCAGATGCCGCGAAAAAACACTTGCGCCCTGTTGCACGTCAACCATTAGAAACGGTGAAACAAAAACTGTCAGCAATTACCGATTGGACAGCAGAAAACGTTCATCAAGCTATCGAACAAACGGCCGCTGAATTAGACGTTGGTATGGGTAAGGTCGGCATGCCATTACGTGTCGCTGTAACTGGTGCGGGTCAATCCCCTGCGTTAGATGTTACCGTTCATGCGATTGGTCAAACACGTGCTATTGCACGCATTGATAAAGCGTTGTCGTTTATCGCCGAACGTGAAGCCTCAGCCCAGTAATTGATTTAATTAAGCCCCTGTGATGGTTAGCATCATAGGGGTTCACGCCTTATCAACCTTATAAGTACTCCTCTAATCTCTATACACCCCCTTATTCATTGACGAAATGCTCTATAATTCAGCAATTAAACTTAAAACCACATTATTTGATTGACACCCTGACATTGCTTGAATATTATGCCCTCCGTCCAAAAGATTTTGTTTGGGGCTATAGCTCAGCTGGGAGAGCGCTTGCATGGCATGCAAGAGGTCAGCGGTTCGATCCCGCTTAGCTCCACCATCTAATTCCCTGTTAGGTGGTATCAAAATCATTTTGTTGGGGCTATAGCTCAGCTGGGAGAGCGCTTGCATGGCATGCAAGAGGTCAGCGGTTCGATCCCGCTTAGCTCCACCACCTTATATCCTGTCAATAGTTAGTCAGCCTATCTCTTTTTTATCCCAATATAATAGATTGGTTCGAGATGTCATCCGGTTTTACTTCAGAAAAATAGCCGCTATTGAGATATAACACTTCCTCATACTATGGCTGTTTTTGATGCACTTCTTGTAAGAAGAAGTGGTTGCGGCTAGCCATGAATATCTATCACCACCGCATCCCTATTGTGCCGTATATCCCCCATCGACGGGTATAAATGCCCCTGTAATAAAACTGCTATCATCAGAAAGTAAAAATGCGACTGTTTTTGCGATCTCTTCACGCGTTGCCATGCGCCCCATTGGGTGAGTCGATGCCATCCATTCTTGAGTTTCAGTTGGTAAATTCATTATATTTGGCGTTGCGACATAACCAGGACCGATAGCATTAATCCTCACCCCTTTTTGAGCATACTCTAGTGCCGTTGCACGAGTTAGACCTAAAACAGCATGTTTTGCCGCTGTATAAGGTGAAATACCCGCAATACCAGTCACGCCATTACATGCAGATAAGTTCACGACGGCTCCGCCTCCCGCCCTGACGATTGCAGGTAATCCGTATTTTAATCCATAAAAAGTTCCACTCACATCAGTTGCGATAACGGCATCCCAATCCGCTAGTGGATAATCCTCAATAGTAACGCCATGAGGTCCTGTGATCCCTGCATTATTAACCAAATAGTGTAACGCCCCACACTGCTGCTCAATTTGTGTAATTGCTGCTTTAAATTGCTCGTGACTTGTCACATCCATCACTAAAGGAATAACACGTTCGCCACTTTGGTCTATCTTATTGGCTGCTGTTTGTAATGATATTTCGTTGCGTCCTGTTATAAACACCGTCGCACCACATTGGTATAAATGTAGTGCAATTTCTTCACCAACTCCTGTTGATGCGCCTGTCACTAAAGCGACTTTCTCTTGTAAATTTTGCATACTTCCTCTCAACATGATTAACTAAAGTTAATTAACTACACTGTATATGATTAACTTTAGTTAATCAATAGTCGATTTTATCGGATTGATAAGGCTATACTGTGTCAATAATCACTAACATGATGAAATAACATGGCAAATCAACTCGAAGATGCACTATCACTTTTGCAATGTACCTTGGTTGCGAGGCGTTTAAGCTTTACACCTGAACAGGTCACTTGGGGGCAATATGATGTATTAGAAATACTTCGGCTCAAAGGGGATCAAACACCAGGGCAATTAAGCCAACTGTTAGGCATATCTCGGCAGAATTTATCCAAGTTTCTTCGAGCACTAAAAGCACTTGGGTTCGTGAGCCAATACCAATCTGAACAAGATAAGCGAGAATTAATCACTCACTTAACCGATGAAGGTCGGGATTTTTTACAACGTGCAGCAACAGGCCGAAAAGAAAATGCCGCTAAAGTCAGTAGTGCTTTAACAGCGAATGAACAAGCTTTGTTTATCCAGCTTTCACAGAAAGTCACTGCGGCTTTAGGCCATGACTGACCCAATACAACTAAACTCGTTTTAAAGGCTTTACAAGGCCATCTAGCCCCTCTATTTTTAAGCCTAATGCCATTTCCATCAGTTGCCCTAATCGCCCCTGTGGAAATGCCCCTTTTTTGTAAAACCATAGCAGATATTCTTCAGGAAGATCGATCAATACACGACCTTGATATTTTCCAAATGGCATCCGCGTGTTTGCCATATCAATGAGATCTTGTTTTTCCATTTTTTCCTCCTAAAAGCAAAAACGGCATTCATAATGAACGCCGTTTTACACTTTACCACGCTTTTATGTTTTACAGAATTAAGCCAACAACAGCCGCTGATAGGAAGCTAACTAATGTTGAACCAAACAGCAGTTTCAAGCCAAAACGTGCAACCGTGTTACCCTGTTTCTCATTTAAGCCTTTGATTGCCCCTGCCACAATACCGATTGAGGAGAAGTTAGCAAAAGAGACTAAAAATACCGATAAAATACCGACTGAACGTGTTGATAACGTTGCTGCAACCTCTTTTAGGTCGCCCATTGCGACGAACTCGTTAGTGACCATTTTTACCGCCATGATCCCACCGACTTGCAATGCTTCTTCAGCAGGGATACCTAATATCCAAGCAAATGGGTAGAACACGTAGCCCAGCATGGTTTGGAACTTGATATCAAAAATCGCCATACAGATACCATTTACCATGGCAATCAAAGCGATAAAACCGATTAACATGGCTGATACGATAATCGCAACTTTAAAGCCGGCAAGGATATATTCACCCAACATTTCAAAGAAGCTTTGACCTTCATGAATATTGGTCATCTGTAACTCTTCTTCGGCTTCAGGTGGGTATGGGTTGATTAAGGAAAGGATCACGAAAGTACCAAACATGTTAAGTACCAATGCTGCAACCACAAAGCGCGGTTCTAGCATGGACATATATGCACCAACTATCGACATAGAAACCGTCGACATTGCCGTTGCAGCCATGGTGTACATTCTACGTTCAGACATTTTGCCTAGCTGATCTTTATAGGCAATAAAGTTTTCAGATTGGCCTAATAGCAGTGAGCTAACCGCGTTAAAAGACTCTAGCTTGCCCATACCATTGACTTTAGATAGAACCGTACCGATCACACGGATCACAAGAGGCAGCACCTTAATATGCTGTAAGATACCGATCAGTGCGGAAATAAAGATGATTGGGCAGAGGACTTGCAAGAAGAAAAACGCTAGATTGCCTTCGATCATGCCACCAAAAACGAACTTGGTCCCTTCGGCTGCATAACCTAATAAATGGGTGAAAACACTTGCAACGCCTAGTACGAATGAAGAACCGACATTAGAATTCAAGAAGAAGTATGCTAATGCGATTTGAATAACCAGTAGTTGAAAAACATAGCGTAGTCGTATCGCCTTACGGTTACTACTGGCTAAGACTGCAAGAGCGCCAATTACAACAAGGGATAGAACAAAATGCAGGATCGAGGTCATATGCGACTCCATACAAATTTAATAAAGCGGTTTATGTATCTATTCTATGTAATAGCCGACATTTAAATGAGACGGGAATCACATTAGTATGAAAACGACCCCAGTGTATTTTGCAAAAAATATATACCGATCACATTATTACAGTAAATTCTAATTCTTAGGTGGTAGATTGATACAGATCATATCATTACCCATTTTCTGGGTAATGATACTTCAAACTCTCGTTAATTATTAGGCTTCTAATAAGCGAATTAGCTCATTTTCGTCAATGACAGGTATACCTAGCTCATTTGCTTTTGCCAGTTTTGAACCTGCCGCCTCACCTGCAATGACTAAATGCGTCTTCTTAGAGACACTGCCAGAGACTTTAGCGCCGAGTGCCACTAATTTATCTTTTGCTTCATCCCGTGTCAGTTGGCTCAAAGAGCCCGTCAATACCACGGTTTTCCCTGCAAATGGACTATCTATCGTACTCACATCTACCGCAACAGCTTCTGGCCAATGAATATTCGCCTTATCTATTAACGCTTGAATGACAGTTTGATTATGCTCCTCGCGGAAAAAGTTAACGACATGCTTAGCCACCACATGACCAACATCTTGTACCGTTTTGAGTGACTCCTCATCTGCCGCCATTAGGGCTTCAAGGGTGCCATAATGCGCCGCTAAATTTGCCGCGGTAGCCTCACCGACCTCACGAATGCCTAACGCATAAATAAAACGAGCGAGAGTCGTTGATTTCGATTTATTTAGGGCTTCCACTAAATTTTGTGCCGACTTTGGCCCCATGCGATCTAAACCCGTCAATATCCCTGCACTTAATTGGTACAGATCAGCCGGATTTTTCACATATTCTTTTTCAACTAATTGGTCGATGATCTTATCGCCCATGCCATCCACATCCATCGCACGGCGTGAGACAAAATGTTTCAGTGCTTCTTTACGTTGTGCACCACAAATCAACCCACCAGTACAACGCGCAACGGCCTCACCTTCGACACGTTCCACATCAGAGCCACAGACTGGGCAGTGAGTTGGGAAAACAATTTCTCGGCTATCGGCTGGGCGTTCAGACTCAACAACACTCACAATTTGAGGTATCACATCGCCCGCACGACGGATCACAACAGTATCACCGATATGAACCCCTAAGCGCTCAATTTCATCAGCGTTGTGTAGCGTCGCATTACTGACTGTCACGCCGGCAACTTGAACTGGTTCCAAACGTGCAACAGGCGTAATTGCTCCGGTACGTCCAACTTGGAATTCAACATCTTTTAGCAATGTCATCTGCTCTTGAGCCGGGAACTTAAACGCCGTTGCCCAACGAGGTGCCCGAGACACAAAGCCTAACTCTTCTTGGGTTGCAATGTCGTTAATTTTAATGACGACCCCATCAATATCAAAGCCTAATGTTGGGCGAGCTTTTTCTATCTCATGATAAAAGTCCAATACCGCCTGAGCGCCTGTCCGTAATTGCACATACTCACTTACAGGTAACCCCCACTTCTTAAATTGCATCAGTCGCTCATAATGAGTATCTGGCAGTGTTTCGCCTTCCACCAGCCCCACGCCATAGCAGTAGAACGTTAAAGGCCTTTTCGCTGTAATACGTGGGTCTAATTGGCGTAATGACCCCGCTGCCGCGTTACGAGGGTTAGCGAAAACTTTTCCACCTGTACGGCGCGCTTCCTCATTCAATGCTTCAAAGCCTTTTTGTGGCATAAATACTTCACCACGAATTTCTACCCTAGCAGGAATATTTTCACCCGTTAAACGAAGTGGAATAGCACGAATTGTACGAACATTAGAGGTAATATTTTCCCCCACAGTTCCATCACCGCGAGTAGCGGCTTGGACGAGTTCGCCATTCTCATACAGTAAGCTCACCGCAAGGCCATCTAATTTTAATTCACAACAGAAGGTTTGTTCTTGCTGATCTTTTAATCGGTCTCTCACGCGTTTGTCGAAAGCAAGATAGCTTTCTTCATCAAATACGTTATCAAGCGATAACATCGGTATTTCATGACGTACGGTGTCAAACGCCGCTAATGGAGCCGCACCCACTCGCTGAGTCGGTGAGTCACTGGTGATCCATTCAGGATGTTCCGCTTCGATAGCCTTCAGCTCTTCCATGAGTTTGTCATATTCTGCATCTGGGATTTCAGGTGCATCTAATACATGATATTGATATTCATGATGACGTAATTGTTGTTTGAGTGTATCGAGATGTTGTTTTGTAGTCATGTTTCACCAGTAAAGATAAAAAACCCCCAGTTAAGGGGGTTTCGTTGATTCTGATATTTAATTCAGTGTGTTGCGGATCCGAGCATGGTACACCTCAATTTTCTGAGGTGTGAGCATTTTACGCTCATCATCAAGGACTACGCCCCCCACATCGGAAGCAATACGCTGTGCAGCTTGCAACATCAATTTGAAATTTTGCCCTGCTTCACCATACGATGGCACCATCATAAACATAGAGATACCCGGAGTGGTGAACTCTGACATCGTTTCTGGATCAAAAGACCCCGGTTTCACCATATTAGCAAGACTAAATAAAACCGGCCCTGTTCCCGATGGATGCACATGTCGATGGAAAATACGCATTTCACCGAACTGGAAGCCCGCTTGAAGAATGCTTTGCAACAGCGCTTCACCTTGTAGAACTTGCCCCTGAAGTGCAGCTACATGAAGAACCAGAACCGTCTCCTTGTTGTTCTCTGAAGATTGGTTTTGCGGTTGTTCAGTTTTCTTCTCAGTGTGCGCCTGTTCCTGTTCATGGTGTGTCGGCTGTGGCCCCTCTTGCTCTTCGTGAATGTCAAAATCAAATTCTGGTTGTTCAGGCGCATGCTGAGTGCGCCCATTCGCTGTAGAGACTGGTGTCGCTATTGGTTGAACCGTTGGTTCCACCTTCATCGCGGGTTGTTCATTTACAGCATTAACGCGCGAGTCAATATCAGATTCAACAGGCTCTGAACGCTCAGGCGTAATATTTAATACAGGCTCGGTATCACGAGTAGAAGATGTAATGGGTGGCAAATCAGGTTCGGCACGACGTTCTTCTTGAACCTGACGAGCAGGCTCAGAAACTACCGGTGAAGAGACGGGAGGCTCTACCTTTTGAGTTTCACTGAATAATGCAGAATCATCATCATAATCCGATGATTTATCCTGACTGTCATGTTTTCGGCGTTTTACGGGACGATCACGGAATAACTTAGAGCGCTCTTTACGGCTGGTCCATAAACCATGCAGTAATAACGCAATTATGGCTATCGCACCTACGACCACTAATATCAGACGCAAATCCTGCATCGCTGCTATCTCTAATTGTTGAATGATAATGCCACCACGGCAAAAAATAAGCCAAAATACTTTAAGTTGCAAGCCAAGGCGCACTCCCGCTCCCCTCGCCCCGCATTGCGGTATGATTTTGGGGATTTCAGCGGTAAAACGCCGTCAACCGAAAAACAACTTAAAAAATGACGGATATATCTTAAGATTATTTGTCAAACGTGCTAAGTGCAACCCCCTAAACGATTTTCTGATAAGAAAGAGACAATTCTGCTTTCGTTTGCTGCTTTTTTAAGCAAATACTGACTAGCCAGCCTAAAAACCTATCTATATGATACATAGTCAACCGCAAAGGAGAGAATAAGAAGTATGATACAATCGACAGATTCGCAACAAAAAAGCCATTCGGGTTTTTATTACTTCGTTCAAGGATGGCGTCTTGTTACACGTCCAGGTATTAAACGTTTTGTTATTCTACCACTTTTAGCCAATATCATCTTACTTGGTGGTGCATTTTGGTGGTTATATACCAAACTTGGTGGTTGGATTGACCAAGTCATGAGCTATATTCCTAGTTGGTTACAATGGCTTGATTATCTTATTTGGCCTATTTCCGTTATTTCGATTTTACTTATATTTACTTACTTTTTCAGTACGGTTGCCAACATTATCGCCGCACCGTTTAATGGTTGGTTATCCGAAAAGCTCGAATCAGAATTAACCGGTGTGCCCGCCCCTGATGGCGGTATTGTTGATATCGCAAAAGATGTTCCACGCATGGTTAAGCGTGAGTTTGTTAGGATCGGTTATTACCTTCCGCGCGCTATTGGCTTATTAATTTTGTTTTTTATTCCTGGTATTGGGCAAACTGTTGCTCCCATTCTTTGGTTCCTATTCGGTGCGTGGATGATGTCAATTCAGTATTGCGATTATCCATTTGATAATCACCGCGTTAGCTTTAGTGAAATGAAAAATGCTTTAGCCAAAGACCGCATGAATAATATTCAATTTGGTGGAGCAGTTAGTGTGTTAATGATGATACCTATCCTTAACTTGATTATTATGCCTGTTGCCGTTTGTGGCGCGACCTTAATGTGGGTTGACCAATACCGCGCTCGTCATGCACGCTATTAATTATTCACTGATTTGATCAAGAGTGCGGGGGGAATTTACACCTCGCACTTTTTCATCTTCAACCTCCCTCAGATCACAGACACAGCGCAACATATTTTATGATAGGTGCTTGTGTCACAACCTTTTACTTATAATTTTTCCACATAAGATAGAAATTCGTTATAAGCTTATACTTAATTTATATTTGCAATAATAGCGAGTTCACGTATGTTTGGAGTCAATCTTATCTATCATTCTCAGTTCTAAATAGGCAACTGCCTGATTATAAGGATATCCCATGAGTAAAATTTATGATGATAATTCGCTAACTATTGGCCATACCCCGTTAGTACGTTTAAAGCATTTCGGCAATGGCAATATCTTAGCGAAAGTTGAATCACGCAACCCAAGTTTCAGCGTTAAATGCCGTATTGGTGCGAATATGATTTGGGATGCTGAGAAAAAAGGACTTCTGACCAAAGAAAAAGAGCTGGTTGAACCTACTAGTGGTAATACAGGGATTGCTTTGGCGTATGTCGCCGCGGCTAGAGGCTACAAATTAACATTGACCATGCCTGAAACGATGAGCGTCGAACGCCGTAAACTGCTTAAAGCATTAGGGGCGAATCTTGTATTGACTGAAGGCGCTAAAGGGATGAAAGGCGCCATTGAGAAAGCCGAAGAAATCGTCAACAGCAATCCGCATAAGTATATTTTGCTGCAACAATTTAATAATCCAGCTAACCCTGAAATTCATGAAAAAACGACAGGACCTGAGATTTGGAGTGATACTGACGGTAAGGTTGATGTTGTTATCGCGGGTGTGGGAACCGGGGGTACTATCACCGGTATCGGTCGTTATTTGAAAAAAACCAAGGGCAAAAATGTCACTCTGGTTGCGGTAGAGCCTGAAACGTCCCCTGTTATTAGCCAAACGCTAGCAGGAGATGAAGTCAAGCCAGGCCCACATAAAATTCAAGGGATCGGGGCTGGTTTCATTCCTGGCAACCTAGATATCACGCTTATTGATAGAGTATTTAAAATCAGTGATGATGAAGCCATTCAAACTGCCCGCCAATTAATGGAAAAAGAAGGGATCCTAGCAGGGATTTCATCAGGTGCTGCTCTTGCAGCCGCAGTAAAACTCGCAGCTGAACCTGAATTTAAAGATAAAAATATTGTTGTTATCTTACCTTCATCAGGCGAGCGCTATTTATCAACGGTTCTATTTTCCGATCTATCCGCCGAGTAATTTTAAAAACCGTTAATTAATCGTTAAAAAAGCACCTATTTGGTGCTTTTTTTGTGGAATGGATCAAACTTTAGCACGTATTGAGATGATTTCTGACCTAGGGTTTAGTATTAAACATAGTAATTATTTTGAGCCACGAAATTAATCAACTTTAAGTCAAAGATTTGTTCAATTACTCATATTCTTTGCGATTTAAATTGACATTATTTAGGCCAATAAACTGAAAAAGTGTTGATACGCAACAAAGTAGGAAACCTTTTTAACAGTTAATAATCTAACAATACGCAAACCTAAGTTTATTCAACTACACTAGCTTAGGTCATTATAAAAAACTAAAGTTATTGAGGAAATAATATGTTCCAGCAAGAAGTCACTATTACAGCACCTAACGGCTTACATACTCGCCCTGCCGCTCAATTTGTGAAAGAAGCCAAAGCATTCTCTTCTGATATTACTTTGACTTCTGGTGGCAAATCAGCAAGCGCAAAAAGCCTATTTAAGTTACAAACTCTAGGCTTAACTCAAGGTACTGTTGTGACAATTTCTGCCGAAGGCGAAGATGAAAAACAAGCAGTTGAGCATTTAGTTAAACTGATGGGTGAGTTGGAATAACCGCACAAGCAAGAGAGCCTGTGTCACCGCATTAATCTTCATCCCTGAATGGCATCATTCAGGGATATCAGTTTACACACAGATAAGCTTACTGTTGTCTTTTCAACATCAGAACACCTACCCGCAGTAGTAAGGTAATATTATGATTTCAGGAATTTTAGTATCCCCAGGTTTTGCTTTTGGTCAGGCTTTAATCCTCAAAGAAGATCCTATCACTGTCAGCACAAAAAAAATTACTGACGACCAGATAGAAACCGAGATCCAACACTTTATTGAAGGACGTAACAAATCAGCCGAACAGCTCAGCTTCATTAAAGAGCGAGCCGAAAAAAATCTTGGTGCAGAAAAAGCTGAGATCTTTGAAGGCCATATTATGCTGCTGGAAGATGAAGAGCTTGAACAAGAAATTGTCTCTCTAATCAAAAGTGATAAAAAAACAGCTGATGCCGCGGTTTACTCCGTTATTGAGGATCAAGCCCAAGCGCTCGAAGCACTTGATGATGAATATTTGAAGGAGCGTGCTGCCGACGTACGCGATATTGGTAAACGCCTATTAAAAAATATCCTCGGTATGCCTATCGTCGATTTGAGTGCCATCGACAAAGAGGTTATTTTGGTTGCAGCTGACCTAACACCGTCAGAGACGGCACAATTAAACCTTGATAAAGTATTAGGTTTCATCACCGATTTAGGTGGTCGTACATCACATACCTCAATCATGGCTCGTTCACTGGAGTTGCCTGCCATTGTCGGCACCTCAGATGCCACCGCGAAAATCAAAAATGGTGACTACCTCATTCTAGATGGTGTCAACAACCACATCTATCTGAACCCGTCAGATCAAGAAATTGATAAGCTGAAAAAATTCAATGAAGAATATCAGCAAGAAAAAAATGAACTGGCAAAATTAAAAGATTTACCTGCAATCACACTGGATGGCCATCAAGTCGAAGTGTGTGCAAACATTGGTACTGTACGCGATGTCGCGGGTGCTGAGCGTAACGGTGCTGAAGGGGTTGGTTTATACCGCACTGAGTTCCTGTTTATGGATAGAGACTCACTGCCAACTGAAGAAGAACAGTTCCAAGCATACAAAGCTGTTGCCGAAGCAATGGGAAGCCAAGCTGTTATTGTGCGTACCATGGATATCGGCGGTGATAAAGACCTGCCATACATGAATTTGCCAAAAGAAGAGAACCCATTCTTAGGCTGGCGGGCAATTCGTATTTGCCTTGATCGCAAAGAAATTCTACATTCTCAGTTAAGAGCTATTTTAAGAGCCTCAAGTTTTGGTAAACTGCGTATTATGTTCCCGATGATTATTTCCGTTGAGGAAGTTCGCGAACTAAAAGCAGAACTTGAGATGCTAAAAGGTCAATTACGTGAAGAAGGCAAAGCCTTTGATGAATCAATCGAAGTTGGTGTCATGGTGGAAACCCCTGCCGCAGCGGTTATTGCTCATCATTTAGCAAAAGAAGTTGACTTTTTCAGTATTGGGACGAACGATCTCACTCAATATACTCTAGCTGTTGACCGTGGTAATGAGCTGATTTCTCACCTCTACAATCCAATGTCGCCTGCTGTATTGAACTTGATTAAGCAAGTCATCGATGCATCACATGCAGAAGGCAAATGGACAGGAATGTGTGGTGAATTAGCAGGTGATGAACGTGCAACCTTGTTGCTGCTTGGTATGGGGTTAGATGAATTTAGTATGAGTGCAATTTCAATTCCTCGTATTAAAAAATTAATTCGTAATGCAAACTTTGCAGATACTAAAGCACTGGCTGAGCAAGCCCTTGCCCAACCAACCGCAGACGAATTGATGAAACTTGTTGATACCTTTATCCAAGAAAAAACGTTATGCTAGGAGCAGCACATTAGTTCGGTCCCATATAAAAACGATTAGGAGAAGGTCCATGGGTCTGTTTGACAAACTGAAATCACTGGTTTCGGATGATAAAAATAGCAGTGGCAGTATTGAAATTATCGCACCTCTATCGGGTGAAATTGTCAATATTGAAGATGTTCCCGATGTTGTTTTCGCTGAAAAAATTGTTGGTGATGGTATCGCCATCAAACCAGCAGGGAACAAAATTGTCGCTCCTGTAGATGGGACTATTGGTAAGATATTTGAAACCAATCATGCGTTTTCTATTGAATCTGATGATGGTATTGAACTATTTGTTCACTTCGGTATTGATACAGTCGAACTGAAAGGTGAAGGCTTTAAACGTATCGCTGAAGAAGGGCAATCCGTTAAAAAAGGTGATTTGGTTATCGAGTTTGACCTTGCATTGCTGGAAGAAAAAGCAAAATCAGTTCTAACGCCGGTTGTGATTTCTAATATGGATGAAATTAAAGAGCTGACTAAGCTTAGCGGTAGCGTTACCGTGGGTGAAACAGTTATTATGCGCGTTAAAAAATAACGGCAATCCCTTTTAAGCTTTTCAAATAAAACCACCAGATAGCGTTGTATGACCTCTGGTGGTTTTTTTATGGCAGGATAAAATCCATCGCCATCATATCTGTTGCAATCAACGACTCACCTATATTCGAGCACATTGATGCTTTTGTCAGTGTCTAGATGGCGATGCTAATTAATCGTCAAACACGCCCGTAGAAAGATAGCGATCGCCTCGGTCACAAATAATGGCAACGATCACCGCTCCCGGATTCATTTTAGCCACTCTCAAAGCGCCTGCAACCGCACCTCCTGAACTAACACCACAAAAGATACCTTCTTGTTTAGCGAGGGCTCTCATCGTCTCCTCAGCCTCTTCCTGATTAATATCTAAAACGGTATCAACGAATTCCTGATTGAAGATCCCCGGAAGATAGCCTGGCGACCAACGGCGGATCCCCGGAATTTGGCTTTTTTCCGCTGGTTGTAAGCCCACAATCTGAATATGTGATGATTGTGATTTTAAATAACGACTGACACCCGTGATAGTTCCTGTCGTTCCCATACTTGAAACAAAGTGAGTCATGCGCCCATCGGTTTGCTGCCATATCTCAGGGCCTGTGGTCTTAAAATGGGCTAATGGATTATCGGGGTTATTAAATTGGTCAAGAACCTTCCCTTCCCCCTTCGCTTCCATTTCTTGAGCTAAATCGCGAGCGCCCTCCATGCCAACTGAAGTACTGACTAAAATGAGTTCAGCACCATAAGCCTTCATTGAGGCTTGGCGCTCTTTACTCATATTTTCGGGCATCAATAGTTTGAGTTTATAACCTTTGACTGCGGCGATCATTGCCAAAGCAATCCCGGTATTGCCACTCGTCGCTTCAATCAATGTATCACCAGGTTTTATTTCACCACGTTTTTCCGCTTCTGTGATCATTGAATACGCAGCTCTATCTTTGACGGAGCCAGCCGGATTATTACCTTCTAGTTTGACCCAAATTTCAGCGTCCATCCCCTGTGTCAAACGCTGAAGTTTAACTAGCGGCGTATTACCTATAAATTGTTCCAGAGTTGCCACTGTCTATTCCTTATTCTATTTATCTATAATCACCATTTCGAATGATATAGATAGTATCCTAACACCTACAAATTAGCAGCATGAAAAAAATTCACTTATATATCAGTAATTAATAATTCTGGTCGATGTTATTACTAATATCGATAATATGATATGTTTACAGGGAATTTGACTGAAAATAGTCTCAAAAAAATGCCATTGGTCAGATCAAAAATGGTCAGGCAGGCATAAATTACGTTTTAATATCGAGGGATATTGCGTTGATGAAATAACAACATCAACGCAATATTAGGAATGGTTAGGCACTTTTAGCTAACTGGGGAAATAAGAGCTCATTTTCACCTTGGTAAATTTTAGCCTGTTGACTACCAAGGAAATAGTGCTCACCACGCACAGGCGTTACATGAGACGATTGCCAAACTACAGAGAGAGGTTCATGCCCCCAACCTATAGGCTGTACCGTTAACTGCCAGAAATGCCCTCTCGGCCCTGATTCAATCACACGAACCGGTAATCGGTGCTGTTCATCAACGTCTTTCTTCAATGTTATATCCCATGGACGTAAAAACACATCCACCTCGCCTTGTTGGGCACTTGCATGATGTAGAGGGAATTCATAACCATCAATATGTAACTGAGAACCTTTAATTTGCCCATGGAGTTGATTCACTTCCCCCATAAACTCCAACACAAAACGCGTTTCAGGACGTTGCCAGATATCATCAGGAGTGCCAACTTGCTCAATATGCCCCTGACTCATCACCACTATCCTATCGGCAACCTCCATGGCCTCTTCCTGATCATGGGTGACAAATACACTGGTAAACTTCAATTCATCATGTAATTGACGTAACCAGCGGCGCAATTCAATACGTACCTGAGCATCCAACGCACCGAAAGGCTCATCTAGCAATAAAATTTGTGGCTCTACAGCCAAGGCACGGGCCAGCGCAACACGCTGTTTTTGCCCTCCTGAAAGCTGAGAAGGATAACGAGAGGCCAAATGCGCCAACTGAACCATATCAAGTAATTGCATGACTTTCTGCTTGATAGCTTGCGATGATGGGCGTTGTTTTCTTGGCATAACGGTGAGACCAAACGCGACATTGTCAAACACCGTCATATGACGAAACAGGGCATAATGTTGAAATACAAAGCCAACATGCCTATCTTTAGCATGAATACGGCTAACATCTTGACCATGGAAGCGTAGTAAGCCATGGCTATGCTGTTCTAACCCTGCAATAATCCGTAACAGTGTCGTCTTACCTGAACCGGATGGGCCGAGCAGTGCCACCATTTCACCAGATGCAATATCTAATGAAATATCTTTCAACACTTGCGTCCTACCAAACAATTTCCCAATTTTTTCAATTTGAATACTCATGGTAAATGAACTCCTGATTCGGATTGCTGCCGGCTCAAATGCCATTGCAATGCACTTTTAATAATTAAAGTGATAATCGCCATTACAGCTAGGATCGCAGCAGCAGTAAATGCGCCTACGGTGTTATAGTCTTGATGCAATAATTCTACTTGTAACGGTAGCGTATAGGTTTCCCCGCGTATGGCACCAGAAACAACGGACACGGCACCAAATTCACCTATTGCTCGAGCATTAGTCAGAACAACACCATACAATAGTGCCCAACGGATATTTGGTAAGGTAACTCTCCAAAACATTTTCCAACCTGAAGCGCCCAGTAAGACTGCCGCTTCATCTTCGTGACTACCTTGGCTTAACATCAGTGGAACTAATTCCCTAACCACAAAAGGACAGGTCACAAAAATGGTCACTAATGCCATACCGGGCCACGAGAACATTAATTGGATATCATAACTTTCTAGCCAGCCCCCAAACCAACTGTTGGAGCCATAAAACAGTAGATAAAGTAACCCCGCGACCACTGGCGATACCGCAAAAGGAATATCGACTAGGGTTAATAACAGTTGCCTACCAGGGAACTGAAATCGAGTAACTAACCACGCGAGCATGGTGCCAAAGATCAAGTTGACAGGCACCGTTATCAGTGCAATAAGGACCGTCAGTCCAATAGCATGCAACATGTCCGCGTCATTCAAATTCATTAAAACCGCATCAATACCTTTGGAAAAAGCGGTCAAAAATATCCAAATAATTGGCACCACCAGCAATATGACTGAAAACAATATGCCAGTGATAATCAAAGACCATTTAGCCCAATTAATCGGTTGACGAGAAGCCCCCGTGACAGGTGTAACCTGAGCCATTACTTTCCTCCCAACCTTTTGCCAAAGCGGCTTTGTACGACATTGACGCTAAATAGCAGTAATAATGAAACCGCTAAAATAACAGAAGCAATCGCACTCGCTGCTGGGTAATCAAACTGTTGTAACTGACTAAAAATCATCAAAGATACGACTTCAGTTTGCCAAGCAATATTTCCTGCAATAAAGATAATGGCACCAAACTCCCCCAAACTTCGGGTAAAAGACAATACTGTTCCTGCAATTAATGCGGGAGAAACTTCAGGCAATACCACCCGTCGAAATGTTTGCCAACGGCTTGCACCCAATGTTTGTGCCGCCTCTTCATATTCAGGCCCAAGCTCTTCTAACACAGGCTGTACCGTTCGTACAACGAACGGAATACTGGTAAAAGCCATTGCGACAGCAATGCCGAGCCAAGTATTTACTACTTTAATATCAAAGTGATGCAGAAACTGCCCGTACCAGCCAGACGCTGCAAATAACGTAGCTAATGTTAAACCTGCCACCGCGGTAGGTAAGGCGAAAGGCAAGTCAACAAGACCGTCTAAAAAAGTGCGGCCAGGAAAACGATACCGAGTCAAAATCCAAGCGAGCAGCATGCCAAAAACCGCATTAAATAAACTCGCAACCAGTGCAGCCAGTAAGGTGACTTTATAAGCGGCAACGACTTGCGGATAGCTGATCACATCCCAATATTGTTGCCACGTCATTTCAGATAACTGAACGACTAACGCACTCAAAGGTAGCAGCAGGATCAAACAGGTATAAAATAGGCTGCTACCTAGTGTGAGGCCAAATCCTGGCAAAAAGCGTTTCCCTGACTTACGCATTAACGGCGCCCTTCTGCCATCAATTTGTCAAACTCTCCGTTCGTCGCAAAATGGGTCTCCATCACCGCAGGCCAACTCTTAAACTGTGATTCGACCGTAAATAAGCGGGTTTCAGGGAACTTATCTTTATTTGCCGCCATGACTGCCTGATCGTTCACCCGATAGTTAAATTTAGTGATAATTTCTTGAGCTTTTGGACTATATAGGTAATTAAGATAGGCTTTCGCCACCTCTTCCGTACCATTTTTCTGAACGTTTTTGTCAACCCAAGCAACTGGGAACTCCGCCAGAATATCGACAGGAGGAACGATAACTTCATAGTCCGTTTCACCATACTGCTGACGAATATTGTTCACTTCTGATTCAAAGCTAATCAATACATCCCCAAGGCCTCTTTCAATAAAGGAAGTTGTGGCACCACGCCCCCCTGTATCGAACACTTCTACATTTTTCAAAAACTGCTTCATCTGCTCGCGGGTTTTCTTTTCATCACCTTTATTTTCTTGCGCATAGGCTCCCCATGCCGCTAAATAAGTGTAACGACCATTACCCGATGTTTTTGGATTTGGAAAAATCAGCTTCACATCTTCACGCGCTAAATCATCCCACGTTTTAATGCCCTTTGGATTACCTTTACGCACTAAAAACGCCATCGTAGAGTAATATGGTGAGCTATTATTCGGTAATCTTGCTTGCCAATTTTCAGGGATCAACTTGCCTTTATCATGCAAGATTTGTACATCTGTCACTTGGTTATAAGTCACCACATCAGCCTTTAAACCTTGCAAAATAGCTAAGGCTTGTTTCGATGAGCCTGCATGTGATTGCTTGATCGTTAATTTGTCATCAGGGTGCTGTTCATTCCACTGCTTTTCAAATTCAGGGTTTAGTGCAACAAATAGCTCTCGGGCGATATCATAAGAGCTATTGAGCAGTTCAGCCGCTACCAACGGCGCGCTCCCCATCAATGAAAATGTTGCGAGACTCGCTAAGGCTGTTTTCTTTAAAATCGCTTTTTGCATTAGGCACCTACTTATGACTAAACCAAAACTACGCTAATGAGGTTACTTTATCTGCTTTGTTTATAACTGTGTAGCTATCAATTGCCTTTTAATATATCAAATTGGTATATTCAAGAAATTATGGCAATAAGCAAATAAATTATATTAGTTATCATAAAGTTGACTGCGTGAAAGGCCTTCATGAAGGCGCTAAGCAATAGAAGGGAAAAGTAGGATATTGACGCAAAAGTAAATTGCCGCCAGATGGCGGCAATAAGAATAATTTATAACGACAATAAAGTGTCAATTGAAGGGGCAAAATAGTAGCTTCCTGATACTGCTTTGGTCATGCGTAACAGGTCATCATATTTACCATCTTTTTCACCAAACATACTCAAAAGCTGCTGTTCAATATTATGGAGGCGCGCGCAATACGCAACGAAGAATAAACCATGTTTGCCGCTTGCCGTACCATATGGCAAGCTATGACGCATAATCGATAGCTCTTCCCCATCTTCTTCAACCACCACGCGAGAAACATGTGAAGTCACATTACGTTCGCTTTCATCCAGCTCCACACTGTCTTTTTTGGTGCGACCAATCATTTTCTCTTGTTCTTTTTCAGAGAAACGGTCCCATTTATTGAGGCTGTGCTCATAACGCTGAACAAGAATATAGCTGCCTCCCATATCAATGCCATCAGCAATTAATGCAACTTCAGCAATTTCTTCACCTTGTGGGTTTTCGGTTCCATCAATAAAGCCACTTAAGTCGCGCTCCTCAACCCAACGGAAGCCGTGGATCTCTTCTTCGACTTTAATTGCTGAGCCGAATGCTTTTAGTGCCGCCTGTGCCAATGAAAAGTTAATATCATGGCGTTGAGATTGGATATGAATAAAAATATCACGCTGTGTTGCTGGCGCTAACCCTTTACCTAATGGATGAAATGGTTTTAACTCAGGCGCGCTTTCCGGTGTTGATAGCTGTTTCCAGATATCAGAGCCGAAGGCCACTACAGCCCCTAATCTATCTGTTGGATACTGCTCTTGTAATTGAGTCAGTGTTTCAACAAAACGCTGACAACCTGTTTTTATATCAGCCAGAGACCCTTGCACCATTGCTTCAATGAAAATACCGAAACGGCTATGATCTTTCAAAATACCGCTCTGAGAATGAGACATGCTAATCAACCTCTTTTAAATAATTTATTATTTATGTCTAGCGATATAGTATCTCATCGATGACGATTTTCACCTGTTTTAACGCAAATATTGGCTAACATTTAGAAAAATGCACAATTTATTCTTAATAAGATAAGTGGGTTAAGAGGGGATCGTATATTTAGGAGGGAATAACAACGTATTTTACCTTAATAAAACACGTTGTTATATCAATTAAATGTTTAGAACATAATCCAAGCTATCGACCAATAGCTCTCTATCATCACGCTAAATCACCATTATTTTTTCCAAATAATTTGTGATACCGTCCAGCTCTTTAATTCATCATCCGGTGGCATTAAACCTTCTGGCCCTTGCCATTTACCATTAAATCGATAAATGATATGGGATGTTTGCGGGGCTACACATTCAACAGTCGGTTGATTATTAATTGGCTCAGCCATTTTACATGCGCCAAAAGCTTTTTCATAAATACCGCTAAATGATGAACCAATTTTCGTTCCCCATTCAGTTTTAATGTCAGGGTCATCCACAATAATACGTGAAACATAACCTTTTTCAGGGCCGATCACTTCAATTTTAACCGTCTCATCATCGATACCTTGAAACACGGTCACAATTTCACCTTGCTCAGTTTGCATCCCACTTCGTATCGTGTAACGGTTATCTAATCGCTCCTTGATGATGTCAGCTTGCATTGGTGTGAACCCAGTGATCTCCCCCACACCCGCTGCCTTCGCAGTAATAGGGCTACTAAACCAGTTCATTGGTGAAAGTGAAGACCAAAACCCCCCTGAGCCTGCACAACCCGATAGCAAAAACACACCACTTAGCGCGACTATCTGAGAAAGCTTCACAATTACACTTTTGGGCATAACATCCTCTATTTATTGGCTGACTGACTGCTTACTGTGACAACCTTTTTCTGAAAACATTCCAGTTTATA
Source organism: Providencia sp. PROV268 (assembly GCF_028477805.1). NCBI lineage: Bacteria > Pseudomonadati > Pseudomonadota > Gammaproteobacteria > Enterobacterales > Morganellaceae > Providencia > Providencia sp. PROV268. The sequence continues at coordinate 135,300 of NZ_JAMPLW010000019.1, read as the reverse complement.
ACGAAATAAACACACAACAGCATTAAAAATCCAAATCACGATCCAGTGTTTTTGTATAGATAAGCCTTGCTGGCTGCTCTTCTTCATATAACATTTTTTCGAACATACAGATAGCAGCGTCAGACTCCTCATTCACAAGGAACTCAATTCTGCCGCACCCTCTTGCTCGCAATTTTTTCTCTAAGCGACTAATCAGAGCATTGGCAATACCTCGACCACGAAACTCTGGATGAACCGCAAGATAGCATGCCGTTCCCCTTATTCCGTCATATCCTCCCATCACAGTGCCAACAACCTCACCTGTCACTTCCGCAACAAGAAAAAGATCTGCACCACACTGGAGTTTTCGTTCAATATCAAGTTCAGGATCATCCCCAAACTCATTTAAATCACAGCGTTCCCACAATGTGATGACTTCTTCAAAATCGCTTTGGCGAAAGATGCGTATTTCCATGTTCATGACCCGTTTTAACTGAGTTTTCTGCCATTATCACCGCTTTTTGCGCACAATCAATATTCAATATGCCTTTTTTAACTCAAAAGGGTATACTTTACTCACTTTTTTTTACCAACCGTTCTATTGGAAAACAATGAATTACCCTGATATTTTTCAAGTAAAAACATTTTTGCTTGAACTACAAGAAACCATTTGCCAAAAAATTACTGAACTGGATGGTAAGGAAACCTTCCTAGAACAAACATGGGAACGCGCAGAAGGTGGCGGAGGCCGCAGCCGTGTGTTAACTCAAGGTGCTATTTTTGAACAGGCAGGCGTTAACTTTTCCCATATTCAAGGAACAAAACTCCCGAGTTCAGCAACCGCTCACCGCCCTGAATTAGCAGGTCGTAGCTATCAAGCTATGGGAGTCTCTTTGGTGATCCACCCTCTAAATCCCTATATTCCAACCACTCATGCAAATGTCCGTTTTTTTATTGCAGAAAAAGAGGGTCAAGATCCCGTTTGGTGGTTTGGTGGTGGTTTCGATTTAACCCCTTACTATGGTTTTGAAGACGATGTGATCCACTGGCACACCATTGCACACGACCTCTGCGCACCTTTTGGTTCAGAAACTTACCGCAAATATAAAGCGTGGTGTGATGACTATTTCTTTTTGAAACATCGCAATGAGCCACGAGGCGTTGGTGGGCTATTTTATGATGACCTAAACCAACCTGATTTCGAGACTTGTTTCGACTTCACACAAGCTGTTGGTCATGGTTTTTTAGATGCCTATGTACCTATCGTAGAAAAACGTCGCCACCATCAGTGGGGAGAAAGAGAGCGTCAATTTCAACTGTATCGACGTGGTCGTTATGTTGAATTCAACCTCGTGTGGGATCGCGGTACACTATTTGGTTTACAAAGTGGAGGACGTACAGAATCCATTTTAATGTCAATGCCTCCTTTAGTCCGTTGGGAATATGACTATCACCCTGAGCCCAATACCCCCGAAGCCAAACTGTATAGTGACTTTTTAGTCTCTAAAAAAGATTGGCTGGCGAAATAAGCGTAAAAATCATTTTTTATAAAGTCGCCAAAGCACTTGGCGGCTTTAGTAACAAAAAATAGCAAAAATTATCAAATATAATTAATTATCAACTAGTTACACTCATCCCCTTGTAGCTTATGATTCCATTTCTACCCACAAAATGGAGTCTATTTATGAATCATATTCTTGGTCGTTCCTATCTTCCCCCATACCTTGTTGATCACTTATATAAAGAATCTCAATGCCAAAAGCTTAAATCCACACTACTTCATATCAATGAATTAATGAGCAGAGGCTATTCGACGGAAGATAAAGAACACCTAAAACAGTTATTTACTTGTTCAGCCCGCCCAGGTACAAACTACGAACGCATCATCCGCGATGCACAGGAAAAAGCATTTTTACCTAACCATACCCATTCTAACCTACCTATCTGCTCTCGTTCTGACCTTTCACTGGAGCCTACCTATCCGAGTCCTGATGAACTTCATATGCCCCATGAAGACTATCTTATTGTTATGAAAGAAGGTGATCCTGCACAACCATACACACCCGTACAGATTGTTTATGATTCTATTGGCTATGTTAGGCAGTTTTATAAAGAGAAGCTCAACATTGATAAGATCTTTGGTTGTGATTCGCAAATCAATGCGGTAGTTCATTTCGACAAAAATTATCCAAACGCATTCTGGAATTCACAAGCTATCTATTTCGGTGATGGTGATAGTATCTATTTTGGCCCGTTTTATAATGATATTGATATTATTGCACACGAATTAACCCATGGGTTTATTACCTTTACGACTGATTTTGATTATATTTTCCAGTCAGGCGCCTTGAATGAATCCGTTGCCGACGTTGTCGGTATTATGGTTAAACAGTATGTAGCAAATGAAACAGCAGCTGAGTCCAATTGGCTGCTCGGTGAAAACCTTTTTATCAATAAAGCCAAAGCTCCTGCTTTACGTTCTATGGCCGCACCGGGAACCGCCTATCGCCTTTCGGAAACAAACAGAGACCCACAAGTCGGTCATATGAGAGATTACAAAAATCTATCTATTTTCCAAGACAATGGTGGTGTGCATATTAATTCAGGTATACCTAATAAAGCATTTTACCTGCTGGCGACAACGTTAGGTGGTTACTCATGGGAGGTAGCGGGACAGATTTGGATCCGCACTATGTTTGATAAGACACTTAGCACGCGAGCAACATTTGACGATTTCGCCAAAGCAACCATTAGAACAGCGACAGAAAAATTTGACCATCATGTCGTTAATCTTACTCGCAAAAGCTGGGAAAATGTCGGTATCTACGTTTAAGTTTGCAAATAAAATGCCCTGTCACTAACAGACAGAGCTTGTCAGCCATAAAATACGGCTGACATTTTAAAACATAAGGTTAGCGTCTTTTCTTTTTACGGCCTGGTTGAGTGAAACGTTTACGAGACGCAGTATCAGCCATTCCTTTAGGCTTGCTACCTGCATTTGGCTTGCTACCCGTTTTCCCTGCCGTTGATGTTTTCGGTTTAGCAGACTTTTTCGGCTTAGCCTCTGATTCTGATTTTTCAATCATCTCAAATAGCTTAATTAGCTCATCATCTGTTAAGTCACGCCATTCACCTAATGGGATCCCAGAAAGATTCACGTTCATAATACGCACGCGTTCTAACTTAGTGACCTCAAAACCAAAATATTCGCACATGCGACGAATCTGACGATTTAACCCTTGAACTAACGTGATCCGAAATACAAAAGGAGCTTCTTTCTTTACTTTACACTTTTTAGTTACCGTGCCTAGGATAGGTACGCCAGCTCCCATACCACGAATAAAATCATCAGTAATAGGCTTGTTAACCGTGACTAAATACTCTTTTTCATGCTCATTACCCGCACGCAAGATCTTATTCACTAAATCGCCATGGTTTGTGAGAAAAATTAGCCCTTGAGAATCTTTATCTAAGCGACCAATAGGGAAAACACGTTTACTGTGATTAACATAATCAACGATATTATCTCTTTCCCCACTTTCCGTCGTACTCACAATACCAACTGGCTTATTCAGCGCAATTAACACTAAGTCTTCTTCATTCCTAGGTTCAATAAGTTGTCCATTTACTTTGACAACGTCACCACTAAAAACTTGATCGCCGATAGCCGCACGTTTGCCATTAATAAAGACATTTCCTTGCTCGATATAACGATCCGCATCACGCCTTGAACAAATTCCACTCTCGCTAATGTACTTATTAAGACGTGTCGAAGATTTAATTTGCATGGTTACCCTCTGTAATCTGCATAGATAGGGAGCCAAACGGTTGAACCTAGCTCACTTTAAATAATAACGGATAGTTATTAAAAAGCCGTAACAGAATAATTTGTTACGGCTTTTTCAGAAGCTTCACGTTGACGTGCGACTTCTTCGCTTAGCGTTTTTTCAAATGTTGCATTAAACGCTTACGTTTACGCAATTGAGTTGCTGTTAGCTGATTTTTCTTATTCGCATAAGGGTTTTCACCTTCTTTGAATTGAATACGAATTGGTGTACCCATCACTTGCAATGAACGGCGAAAATAATTCATCAGGTAACGTTTATAGCTATCAGGCAAATCAGAAACTTGATTACCATGAATAACAACAATTGGCGGATTATGACCCCCCGCATGCGCATATTTCATTTTCACACGACGACCACGGATAAGTGGAGGTTGATGCTCCTCTTCCGCCATCTTCATAATACGTGTTAACAATGCAGTACCAACACGGCGTGTCGCAGACTCATAGGCCTCTTCAACGGATTCAAACAGGTTACCTACACCACTACCATGCAGCGCTGAAATAAAGTGAATACGGGCAAAATCCACAAAGCCGAGACGTAGCTCTAACATGTCTTTCACATGTTCACGATCTTCAGGCTTCATTCCATCCCATTTATTAACCGCAATCACTAATGAACGACCAGCATTAAGAATAAAACCAAGTAGTGACAGGTCTTGATCGGAAATACCTTCCCGCGCATCAATGACCAACAACACCACATTCGCATCTTCAATCGCTTGCAGCGTTTTGATTACCGAAAATTTTTCGACCGTCTCGGTGATCTTACCGCGTTTACGGACACCCGCTGTATCAATTAAAACGTATTCACGCCCGTCACGCTCCATTGGAATATAGATACTGTCACGAGTTGTGCCTGGCATATCAAACACCACAACACGCTCTTCTCCAAGGATACGGTTAGTCAATGTTGATTTACCCACATTTGGGCGCCCAACGATCGCTAATTTAATTGGTAACGTTGTTGGATCAAACTCCTCGTCTTCTTCATCAAACTCAGCTTCAGCCTCTTGCGCTGCCCAATACGCCGCGTTTTCTTCTTCCTCGGTTAGCTCGACTTCTTCTTCTATTTCAATGAAAGGTTTTAGCGATTTTTCGATTAGCTGGGTCACGCCGCGACCATGTGACGCTGCAATAGGGTGGATTTCACCTAAACCAAGTGAATAAAAGTCTCCAATTACACTGTCAGCATCAATACCATCCGTCTTATTGGCGACCAGATATGTTTTTTTCTTACGGCTACGCAGGTGTTTTGCGATACCTTCATCAGCAGGCATTAACCCTGCACGTGCATCGACCATAAATAGAACCACATCAGCTTCTTCAATCGCTTGTAAGGATTGTGCTGCCATGTGGGTTTCGACGCCTTCCTCAGTACCATCGATACCACCCGTGTCAATAATAATGAACTCATGCCCTTCCACTTCGGCACGACCATATTTGCGATCACGAGTCAGACCAGGAAAATCCGCTACCAGTGCATCACGGGTACGGGTTAATCGATTAAATAACGTGGATTTTCCTACGTTTGGACGCCCAACCAGCGCTACGACGGGTATCATTATTTGATGCCTCACTACTCTAATTAACTAAAAGAATCCCGGTTCTTAAACAAAACCCAACCAGAAAACAAAAAACGAAACGGTTCCTACCACTAGGAACCGTTGATTTTAGCGAGAAATTGACAGCTTGTCAGAAAATTAACGAGTTAACAGATAAACTGTTCCGTTTCTTGCCTGAACCATTAGCTTATCACTGGCAACAACTGGGCGGCTATGCAGACCTGAACTGTTAATTTTGTTTTGTGCTACAAAACCACCAGTGCTCATGTCTAACCAATGGAGGTAGCCTTCTTTATCACCAACCACAAGGTAGCCATTGTACATTTCTGGTGCACTTAACCCACGATTAAGCAGATCTTCTTGTGTCCACAGTGTTACGCCATCGCTCTTACGCACAGACAATACACGATCATTTTGGTCGACCAGATAAAGGTTTTCACCTGAAAGCACCATGTTATTGACAGAGCCGAGATCGCGTTTCCATTTTATTTGTCCTGAACGCATATCAAGTGCTGCGAGTGTACCGTTATACGCAATTGCATAGATAGTACCATCATCAATAATTGGCGTCATATCAACATCATCTAAGCGACCAATTTCTGTAGAGCTAGTCACTTGAGAGATACGTTGTTGCCAAATAAGTTGACCTTGGGATAAAAGTACAGCACTAACGCGGCCATTATCACCACCAACAATAGCGGCACCATAGGCAATACTTGGCGCTGATTCGCCACGTAAAGACAATGATGGTGTATCCATATTCACTGTCCACTTGATTTCACCACTGTTCTCATCAAGTGCTTGCAACATGCCATTACTAGTATGAACAATAACTAAGCCATCATTGGCTACTGGGCGAGAGAGGGCTTCACCCGCTACTTCGACATCCCATACCACCGAGCCATCTTCTTTATTCAATGCAATGACTGTTCCGCGTTCAGTACCAATATAAATATGGTTACCCGAAACCGTTAACCCACCCGAAAGCAGTGCGGATAAGTTAGCAGAAAGAAAACCTGTGCGCTTAGAAAGGTCTACTGACCAAATTTCTTTACCGCTCTCCAGTTCTAATGCTTTCACTATTCCTTTACGATCGGCAGCATAAACAGCACTACCATCCCATACTGGCGATAGATCAGAATAAAACTGCTCTACACCATTACCGACTGATTTATCCCAAACGATCGTTGGAGTAAATTGGTTTTCAACCTGAGGAAGTGGTGCCATAACGATAGAATCAGTTTCGCTGGAACAACCGGCAAGTAAAGCTGAAGCGACTAAGCCAATCAAAAGTGTTTTCCGCAACTGCATAATAATCGTTTCCTTTCTTCTTATAAATTATACTCATCCAATTTCAAGCCGTATCCTGTTGATATCCATTGATTTCCCCCTATCGCGTATGTCTATCGCTCTAAGGGGGATTGGCCTATCGATTAGATACGACCCTAATAATTTAGAGTACAGATACGTTGTTCAGTTTAAGGGTAAGAAGTTCTTTAAGCGTCTGTGAGCCTTCACTATCTAGCCCTTGAGTATATGCAGCTTTTGCGCCTGCATTGTCGCCTTTATGAAGTAATGCATCTCCACGAACATCTTGTGCAGCAGCCTGCCATGCCTTTCCTTTGATGTTACCAACAGAAGCTAATGCTGCATCAGCATTCCCTTGTGCAAGCTGCACTCTTGCTAAGCGGAAATTAATTAAATCAAGCATATCATCGGTTTTTGCTTTAGTTAAAGCAGCAGACAATGATTTTTCAGCCAACGCTAAATCGCCTTTATCGACAGCCACTTGAGCCAACTCTAATCCGATCATCGCGCTGTATACATCTGTTGTATCCGCAGCGAATTTTTGCGCAGCTTCAATACCTTGAGTAGAGCCTGAATGCAGTTCTTCGCTCGCTTTTGCAAACTGTTGAGCGCTTTCTTGCAGCATATTTGTTTTATGTGACTGCCAGTAATTCCATCCCCAAACAGCCCCAACCCCTAAAACAAGCCCGACCACCAATGCCACGCCATTATTAGCAAAAAAGCGTTTAATCGCATCAACTTGTTCATTTTCGTTTGTATAAACTTCCACGTGCCTCTCCTTAACCTAACAGTTCAGCTAAACGCTGTGCCAATTGCTGCTGCGATACTGTTTCTTGCTCACCTGTTCGTAGATCTTTTACCCCGACTTGGTGATTAGCGATTTCCTCTTCGCCTAAAATCAACGCAACTTTAGCGCCCTGTTTATCTGCACGCGCTAATTGCTTTTTAAAGTTACCGCCGCCATGGTTGGTCATCACACGTAAGTTTGGTAGAGCATCACGTACTTGCTCTGCTAATAACAGCGCCGATTTTTGGCTATTTTCACCAAATGAGGCTAAATAAACATCCGTGACAGATTCATCAGCAATAAAGCCAGGATTTAGGCTTTCAACTAATAGAACCATACGTTCCATGCCCATAGCAAAACCGACAGCTGGGGTTGGTTTACCGCCCAATTGACCGACTAAACCATCATAACGGCCACCAGCACATACTGTACCTTGCGAGCCTAGCGCTGTTGTCACCCATTCAAAAACGGTGCGGTTGTAATAATCCAGACCACGTACTAAACGTTGATTAACACGATACTGAATACCCGCTGCATCTAACAATTTGCATAAACCATCAAAATGCTCACGAGATTCATCATCTAAATAATCAAACAGCTCAGGAGCATCATTTAATAACGCCTGTACATCTTGATTTTTTGAATCAAGCACACGCAATGGATTCGTGTACATACGGCGTTTGCAATCTTCATCGAGTTTTTCTTTATGCTGCTCAAGGAAGGCCACTAATGCTTCACGATAATTTGCACGAGCGTCTAAAGAGCCGATTGAGTTTAACTCTAACGTCACATGTTCGCTGATACCTAATGCGCGCCACCAGCGTGCTGTCATCATTATCAGTTCAGCATCAATGTCTGGCCCCGCAAGACCGAAAACTTCGGCGCCAAGTTGGTGAAATTGACGATAGCGGCCTTTTTGTGGGCGTTCATGACGAAACATGGGCCCTAGATACCATAAGCGCTGTTCCTGATTGTACAGCAAACCATGCTCAATACCTGCACGGACGCAACCGGCAGTATTTTCAGGGCGTAAAGTGAGACTTACCTCTGCTTTATCTGTGTCGTGACGGTCGATAAAGGTATACATCTCTTTTTCGACAACATCGGTCACTTCACCAATCGCTCTGCTAAATAGCGGGGTGTGCTCTACAATCGGGGTACGGATTTCACTAAAGCTGTAACCCTGCAAAATATTTTTAAGTACTGCTTCAATTTTCTGCCAGACTCGAGTGTCTGCCGGCAGATAGTCATTCATGCCACGAACGGCCTGGATATTTTTTGCCACGTTATGTCTCTATTTTTTCGGAATCGAATAGACTCGATTATAAAAGCGAAATGTCATTGGGTTCAATCGACAAACCACAATATTCCGCTTCAATCGGGAATATTCTGCTCTTTTTGGGTTTGTCCGTTTAATTTTTACATCAAGCTATGCGCTGAACCCCCGTCAAAAAGTCATAAAAACAAAAACTGGCCCTCAATGAGCCAGTTGTTTGACAATTATTTTTCGACTTGGTTTATCTTTATACGGTTATTTTCATCAAGCATTGCTGCTTTTGCGCGAATTTTCGCCTCAAGCTGATCAATAATATTGTCATTATCAAAACGCTCTTTTTGGCGAACGCCATCTTCATAGAAACCACTTTTGGTTTTCGCGCCAGCCACACCTAAAGTAGAAACTTCGGCTTCACCCGGGCCATTCACTACACAACCAATAATAGAGACATCCATCGGCGTGATAATGTCTTCGAGGCGCTGCTCCAAAGCATTTACCGTACCAATCACATCAAATTCTTGGCGTGAACAGGTTGGGCAAGCAATAAAGTTGATGCCACGTGAGCGGATCCGTAACGATTTTAGAATATCAAAACCGACTTTCACTTCCTCAACAGGATCCGCCGCGAGTGAGATACGTAACGTATCGCCGATACCTTCAGCCAACAACATACCAAGACCAATTGCTGATTTCACTGAACCAGAACGAGCCCCACCCGCTTCTGTAATGCCGAGGTGAAGTGGTTGATCAATTTTTTGCGCCAATAAACGATAAGAGCCGACGGCAAGAAAGACATCCGACGCTTTAACACTGACCTTGAACTGATCGAAATTCAGCCTGTCCAAGATATCAACATGTCGCATTGCTGATTCAACCAATGCTTCAGGTGTTGGCTCACCGTATTTTTCTTGGATATCTTTTTCCAGTGACCCGCCATTGACCCCTATACGGATAGGAATGTTGTGATGACGAGCACTATCAACGACTTGGCGAATACGCTCTTCACTGCCGATATTACCTGGGTTAATTCGTAGGCAGTCAACACCATATTCAGCCACTTTCATCGCGATACGGTAGTCAAAGTGAATATCCGCAACCAATGGCACATTCACGCGCTGCTTAATTAATTTAAAGGCTTCTGCTGCATCCATCGTAGGAACAGACACGCGGACGATATCAACACCTACACGCTCAAGTGATTGGATTTGCCGCACAGTGGCTTCAACATCCGTCGTGCGCGTATTCGTCATAGATTGGACAGCAATGGGAGCACCATCGCCAATAGGCACGTTACCTACATAAATTCGGGTGGATTTACGTCTTTTTATCGGTGATTCATTATGCATTTTAATTTTACTCTCTGGACATCCATGTGCTCTTAAACACTGTTGTATAGTTGATAATCATTGCTTCGATGACCACTATACACAAAAACGCAAACTGCAAACTATCACAATTCTAGTTTTAGGATACAGTTTGCGTCTTCTTAATTTGTGACTTTATGCTTCAGGTATTTTTAATTTAGCAGAACGATTCGCTTTAATAAAACGGCTTAAGTCAACCACATTACCATTGAATTTGATATCAACGTTTGCGGGCGCACCAATATTCAAGCGGTAAGGCAATTTACCTTGTAAATCCAAGGTGTCGCCGCTGTTCTTAATACCACTATACAAGACTTTATTATTCGCATCGCGAACTTCCAGCCAACATGAACCTTTAAAGCTCATGGTGAGCGCATCTTGAACGACAGGAGTAGCTACAGGCTCTTCCGTTGATTGAGTGCGATCAACGCTCACGGTTGTATTAGGTGAATTCGGTAACGGAACGGTTTTTACTGGCAAAGATTCAATTGGCTGATTCTCTGTCGCTTGAGCGGCGTTTAAGTCGACAAGGGTACCTTCACCTGTCTCAGATGTATTTGTTGGCGTCTCTGTTGACCCATTGGAAAGCTCAACTGGATTTCCACTTTCATTTTGCTGAGATATAAGCAAATCATTTTGATTTGCCATCGTAACAAATTCATTTTGTTGTTTTTGATGATCTTGCCACCACCAAATACCAACCATAGCAATCAAAACAATGACAATTAGCCAGGTTAGTTTCATTAACCAACCTTCACGCTTCTTACGCTTTTTACCTAAAGAGTAACTCTGCATTGATGAGACTGTTGATGCCGCAATCGGCTCATCATTTTTAAGTAACGCATTCAATTCACTTTCAGGCACATTAACCATACGCGCATATAAGCGCATATAACCGCGTAAAAACGTAGGTTCAACGCCAGCAGGTTTCACATCCTCATCGATTTCCCTTACCGTACTAACTTTAAGACACAGACGCTCCGCGACTGACTCTTGTGTTAATCCCATACGTTCACGCGCTTGAGACAATAATTTTCCTACAGTGATTGGGGTTTGTTCGGTATTGTTATCGATAGTCATTTGCTGGCAACACTGTTTCCGAGTGAATGAAATATAAAGCTATTTTTCCTTAGCTTTACTCGTAATAATCCTAATGTGATAATTATATTAATATCATCACCTACAAAACATTGTAGGTGATGAGGGCCATTTTGCCTATCCATAAATGACCCAAATGATAATTAGACCAAATATTTAGACTTTATCTATAACTTCAGACTGCTTTCACCTTAATAGGTTCCCCAGCCATACGTTTTTTCAAGGTCCGTTTTGTTCGGTCAATCACTTCTCCCGCCAACTGACCACAGGCGGCATCAATATCATCACCACGTGTTTTACGCACAATCGTTGTAAAGCCATATTCCATTAATACTTTTGAAAAACGATCAATACGACTATTCGAACTACGACCATACGGCGCCCCAGGGAACGGGTTCCAAGGTATCAAATTAATTTTACTTGGCGTATCTTTTAAACATTCCGCTAATTGGTGAGCCTGTTCAATACTGTCATTAATGTGGTCAAGCATGACATACTCTACCGTGACACGACCACCATTCGCATTGGATTTGGATAAATAACGTCTTACACTGCTCAGGAATGTTTCTATATTGTATTTTTTATTGATAGGTACAATATCATCACGGATATCATCAGTCGGTGCATGTAATGAAATCGCCAAAGCGACATCAATCATATCCCCTAATTTATCCAGCGCAGGAACAACACCCGAAGTTGACAGTGTGACTCGGCGTTTAGATAAACCAAAACCAAAGTCATCCATCATGATTTCCATCGCGGGAACCACATTATTCAAGTTCAGTAATGGCTCCCCCATTCCCATCATAACCACGTTGGTAATAGGACGACGACCACTGGATTTTAATGAACCAATAATTTTTGCTGCGCGCCAAACCTGCCCGATAATTTCAGAAACCCGTAAGTTACGGTTAAATCCTTGTTGAGCGGTAGAACAAAATTTACATTCCAACGCGCAACCTACCTGTGAGGAGACGCACAAGGTTGCACGATCATCTTCTGGAATATAAACCGTTTCGACTTGCTGGTCACCTACCGTTATCGCCCATTTAATGGTGCCATCTGCTGAGCGTTGTTCTTCAGCAACTTCAGGAGCACGAATTTCAGCGACTTCCTTTAGTTTTGCTCTTAACGCTTTATTAATATCTGTCATTTGATCAAAATCGTCATAACAGTAGTGATAAATCCATTTCATGACTTGATCGGCACGGAATGGTTTTTCACCCATTTGCGCAAAAAACTCACGCATCTGCTTGCGATTCAAATCCAGCAGGTTAATTTTTTGTGTGTTGTTTTCTGGTGTGACAGAAATAGCGGAGGAAGTTGCACATTGTGCACTGGTTGTCATATCGGACATGTTAAGTTGCCTCGTTGTTACACTTTCGGCGAGTGCTACTTTGGTAGCACAACGTTCATAATAAAATCGCCCTGTTAACAATTATATTAACAGGGCGTCGCATTGTACAAACTTTATAAAAATAATGCTAATGCATTACACTAGTTTACCAATTAGCGTGGGCAGATTTCGTCTTCAGTGAAGAAATACGCGATTTCGCGGTTTGCTGATTCAACAGAATCTGAACCGTGAACCGCATTCTCAGTGAAGCTGTCTGCATAGTCAGCACGTAGAGTACCTGCCAGTGCATTATCTGGATTAGTTGCACCCATTAGGTCACGGTGACGTTGAACTGCGTTCTCGCCTTCTAGTACTTGCAGCATAATTGGACCAGAAGTCATGAATTCAACCAGACCTTCAAAGAAAGGGCGGCCTTTGTGCTCTGCGTAGAAACCTTCTGCTTGCTCACGAGTCAAATGCAACATTTTGGCGGCAACGATTGAAAAACCAGCGCTTTCAAAACGATTATAGATTGCACCAATAGCATTTTTCTTCACTGCGTTTGGTTTAATAATAGAAAATGTACGTTGAACCGTCATAAATAACCTCTTAGCGATATCGTGACTTTTACTTTTGTATTCTTAACTTTCATGTTAATCAAAACACAAAGTAGATGTCAGTTGTAGTTTTTTATATTGTTTATCTTCTGATGACGAGCAGCAGAAATTAAGGCGTTGATTATAGGGGCTACGATTACAATTTCCTACAGTCACATCAACATTTTGTTAAACTTTTTATAGCAAAAAACACTATTTTTTTGACTCAGTCACACTTTTTATTTGTTACTTGACTTTAAAATTAACTGACGTGACTTGCCCACCAAGATCTAATACCGAAATTTGATAGTTTCCTGCCTTATCGAAGGTCAGTAAAACGCTACCATTGTGCTCAGTCTCTTGGATCTGTTCACCATTTAAAAACCACCATTGCTGCCCTTGCCCACCTTGTGTCATTAGACGCACATCCAAACTCGTTTTTCCTGGTAGCCGTTGCAGAATTTCCCCATCACGGATGCCCGAAATAAACAAAGGTGGTGTTTCCGTACGCAATGGAGGACAGGACGAGTCGATTGGCGGTAAACGATTTATCCGTTTTTCACTCTGTGGTAACCAAGACTCTAAGGTAATCGGCCACAAATAAACCTCTTTTTCCACTGCATTAGAGCAATCAGGAGCAACCTGCAACCCTTGTTCATTTACCCATATTTTCTGACGTAACCCCAATAATGATTCTTGATCTTTCGCCATTAATGTTGGCGGGATCGTATTATCTAAAATCCAACTTAAACGGCGTTGCCGACAATTACTATCCCCTTCTGGTAATACAGTGCCGCTAGGCCAACAGATCATCGCTTGACTGACCGTTGATGGCTTGGTGTCTTTTGGCATCAATTGATTCGATTGATACAAACGCCCTAACAATAAATTATTCACTTGATTCATAATGGGGATCGCGGTCGCATAACCTAATTGCCCGGCAACAGGAGTACCATCGGGCCGCCCCACCCACACTCCTATTGTGTAGCGTGGATTTACCCCGATAGCCCAAGCATCTCGATAACCATAGCTAGTACCTGTTTTCCACGCTAAATTAACTTGCGCGGTCAAACTACTATCAGGAACAGGGCGCGCTTCACCACCCATAATACGCCGAATAATCCATGCCGCACCCGCTGACATTAATTGGCGATCACGTATTGTGTCTGTTGGACGATAGCGCAATGGCGACACTTTCCCTTGGCGAGCAAAAGCACTATAAGCCGCAACTAACTCATCCATACGAGCGGCAGTGCCTCCTAAAATTAACGACAAATTAGGTTCGCTAGCTAAAGGAAAACGTAATTCTGTTCCCACATTACGTAATTTCGCCGTAAAACGCTTACTTCCGTAAACGTCAAGCACTTGTACTACGGGTAAATTCAGTGAACGGACTAATGCGTCACTCACACTCACAGGCCCATTAAAACCGCTATCAAAGTTCCCCGGTCGATAATCATCGAAGCGTCGAGGCACATCTTGCAGTAAAGATTCAGCGTGGATCAAGCCATCATCCATCGCTAAAGCATATAAAAAGGGTTTCAATGTTGACCCCGGTGAGCGCCAAGCCGTGATCATATCGACATGACCAAAACGGCTATTATCTTGAAAATCGATTGACCCAATATAAGCTTTCACACTCATATCAGTATGATCAACTACCAATATTCCTAGCGATGTCTGCTTAGGAAGCTGGTTTTTCCAGTTAATTGCCATCTCTTCCAATTGGCGCTGCAACCCTGCATCAATGGTGGTTTCAATGACCGTTTCTTGTGCATCCTTGACAACTCGGCGCGCCAACAAAGGCGCAGAATTCGGATTTTTGCGTGGCGCTAACCAAATCTGTTCTTGTTTAATATCTTCAATTTTATCTGCTGGCCACACCTGATATTCCGCGAGTCTATCGAGCACTTTATCGCGTGCAGCTTGCGCTCTTTCGGGGTAACGGTCTGGCCTTAGTCGACTAGGTGCTTGTGGCAACACCGCAAACAATGCCGCTTCACCCGAGGTTAATTTATCAGGTGCTTTGTTTAAATAGACCCAACTGGCCGCACCGATACCTTCAATCGTCCCTCCATAGGGAGCTCGGTTAAGATACATTTCCAGTATTTCATCTTTTGAATAGTGATATTCAAGTTGTGCAGTACGCCATAACTGTTTCAATTTCCCTGTTATGGTGCGGTCATGGGGATCGACTAACCGAGCAACTTGCATTGAGATCGTACTTCCACCAGAGACAATGCGCCCTGAACTGACGTCTTGCCACAATGCTCTCAGTAATGAAAATGGGTTAACACCGGGATGTTGATAAAAATGACGATCTTCGTAGGTCAATAATGCTTCGATAAACTCAGGGGAAACTTGATCCAGTTTTACGGGGTAACGCCATATTCCTTCTTTATCCGCAAAACGCCAAAGTGGTGTACCATCCTGGGCAACGACCGTGCGCGCCATCTCAACTTGTTTTATCGGCAATGGCCAAATCTTATCTGCCAGCAAAAATAAAAGAGGCAAAAAAATCACCAAGCAGAGCAAAACCAACCCAGCGCGTCGTAATCTTTTTTTCATAGATGGATATACCGCAAACAAATAGCCCTTATACCGAAATCATCACGCATCCAGTATAAGGGCTGATTAAAGATTAACGAACGACTTCTAATTGGCCGTTAGCTTTACCTACCGCACGCCATTCAGGAACATACATCGATTCCACTTGTGGAGCCGGGATAGAATATACCCCCGGTGTCACGGCACGCGCCAAATAGACTAATGTTGTCGGTCTATATTGCTCAACCTCAACGGCTGCCACAAAGCGATCATCCCGATATTCCATATGGTTGACTTGTGATTGTTGCATATCATCAATCACTTCCTGCAAGTTTGGCGCAGTTTCACTCAGATTAGCACTACTATTTGCTAAGTTCTGGTTTTCAAGCTCTAAGCCAGCAGGCAATAAATCAACCACTAAAGCATCAGGTACTCTTTGTGAAGCATTAACTTCTAATTTCACCACGACCATTTCACCTGTTCTTAAACGATCGAGTGAAATTGGACGACCTTGCAGATCTAAATAGGTTCGTTTCACATTCAACACATTCGAACTTGGTGTTGGCGTATACAATGGATAACCCACTACGTTCAATTGGCCATACAACGTGTTCGTTCCTGTATTTTCGATACTATAACCTGTTTTTAGCTGCTCTTTAGTTAAAAACTCATTGATAGGCTTATCTGAGGTCATCGGTGGTTGTTGACCATTAATGACCGCTTTCCATGGGGTTTCTGTATTATTCACATAATAACGTCCCGCCAAGTACAGCGCATTGCTCTCTTGAGTTGAGAAGTACTGTTGAGATACCAAGTTGTTTGAAAGCATTTGCAGTTTTTGATCACGTGCTTTTGTCATCAATTGGTATTCATTCAGTAACGCAACGATCATCGCATCATCACGAATGATTGAGCCATAATCCCCACTGTAGCTGTAACGAGCTCGCTGCTTTTTCAACCCATCAGCAATTACATTATCACCCCGTGTTTTATCGCCCATCAAATTTAAAGCGATACCCAACTGTACTAGTGGCAACCCACTATTGGCTTCCTGACTTCTTGAGTAGAGTTGTCGTAATGCTCCGAGAGGCGCCTTTTGCTGTGTTGCAAGTACTAAGCCCGCATAGGCTTGGGCTGCAAAACGTGCGGCTGATTGATCATCTACATAGGGGTAATTAATTTGATTACCATCTTGTAAATAGCTCAATAAACGACTATTAGCATTGGTTAATGCCTCTTTCGGCACCGTATAACCACGCTGATTTGCTCGGTTAAGGAAATCCGCAGCATATGCCGTTAGCCAGTACTCTTCTCTACCGTTACGATCCCATAACGAGAAACCACCATCAGGACGTTGCATGCTTAATAAATGAGGGATCCCCAATTCAATGGCTTTGCGACGGTCATCATCTGTCTGCGATTTTATACCTAACTTATTCAGCTCTGCTTGTGAAGAGTATAACGATGGATACAAGCCACTGATTGTCTGCTCAAGACAGCCATATGGATAAGCAAATAGCTCACGAATATAGCGGGCAATCTGCAATGGTGGACGGCTAGTTAGTAAAACTTGACCTTCGAGCGTATTAGGGGAGAGACCTTGTAAATTCTCGGTTGGTAATGACCATTGCTCACCCGGCTCAATAGCAACAGCATAAGAGACCGTTTCCGCAGGCTGTGCAGGGCGAACCCCAACTTTCCAACTATTGCTATACGCTTTCAATGATTCATCTGGCAAATCAATACCATTGATTGTCATTGAAACCTCACCCTGACCATAACCATAATCCGCGCGAACTGGCAACGTTACCGTTGTACGTTTACCTTTCACTAAGGCTAGCTCTTTCGTGGCGGTTCCTTCTAATTTCACCATTCCAGAGGCTTTAAAAGTCACTGTCACATTTTGTGTATTGTCCGTCGTGTTAGTGAGATCTAATGAGAAGTAAGATTTATCACCACCAGCCATAAAACGTGGCATCGACATTTGAGTGATAAGCGGCGCCGCTACCACGACTTTACTATCAGCATGACCAAAATCCTTCTCATTCCATGCTTGAGCCATTACGCGCAACTCACCATTAAAATCAGGGATCGGTAAGCTAATTTCACCTTCACCATTTTTATCTAATGTGACAGGTGCCGCCTGTTCCGCAATGATTTGCACTTCTGTAAGTGGCTTCATTCCACCACGATCTAATGAAGTATCTTCACCATCACCACCAAAACGTAAATTTGCTAACTTACCTTGGCCTTCAATGAGGTGACCGTACACATCGTACTGATCGACACTGTAACGTTTACGACCAAAGAAGGCGTCATACGGATCGGGCGTTTTAAAATCAGTAATGTTCAACACGCCAGTATCCACAGCAGATAGCAATACATTGACTTTTTCAGGTAATGGCTTGCCATCTTGTGCCGTCGCTTTCACTTTAACGATAAGGTCTTGGTTTGGACGCATTTGGGTTGGTGCTGAGAGCGCTAATCCAATCTTGCGATTTTCATCCGCTAACGGAAGATGAAGTACCCCAATCGCTCGCTTAACCGTTGCCTCTTTCGAGTCATCTCCTGGACGAACAACGACCGCAGTAATGTATAGGTCATGGCGAGCCCACTCTTTATTCACTGGTACCTCAATTTCCATTCCTTTTTCAGGAACATCAATTTCTTGCCACCACAGTGGACCATTACTTGATTCAAGTAAAATATAACCTTTACCCGCTTTTGGTGATTCCACACGAACTTTTGCTTTTTCACCCGGTAAATAAGCCGGTTTATTTAAACTCAGCTTAACTTGATCAGGGCGCACAGCCCCATTACCGCCCGTATTGTCTTGCCATGAATAACCGGCCCAAAACGGTAGACTGGTGACTAATTGGTTATTTTCATTGATAACCTCAAGACGGAAGGCACCCCAATCAACAGGAAATGAGACTTTTGTTGTCTGACCTTGACTAATCTTGATGTTTTCATTGGCCATCACTAAATCTTTTTGATCATAGTTTGATGTCCAACCACCACTTTCAGACCAATTCCAATAATAATCACGACGCTCATAAATTAGGCGTGCAGTTAAATTGTTGGCCTCTAATTTATTTCCGGCAGCATCAGCAAAGACAAGCTCAAACTCCGCTAAAGAATTTTCATCAACATTATAGCGTTGGGCATAGCGGTCAGTTCGATAATCATAAATTTCCTTTTTATTGAATAATGGGCGAATACCCACCATCTCCCTTGCTGGCCATACGGCTTGCTCAGCACGACGGGTCACCGGACGCCCGCCCGCCTCCAATAGACTAACTTGCGCAATAACTTTTATTGGGGAGCGTAAAGATTCCCAATTACTTTGTGGCACACTAATGGCGGTTTCACCCGTATCATCTAGCGTTAAATCGAATTCATCAAGCTTACGTTGCAACCCTTCTTCGCTCGCAAAACCAAATTCAAATCCAGGTAATTTAGCTACGGCTTCACGATCAGGACGAATAAATATTTGCCCTTGAAGTTCATTACCCGCGGCGGGTGCACCATATAAATAGCGGCCTTGAATATCAAACTCAACAGGCTGATTATTCAAAATAGGTTTATCTTTTGTAGTGACATCTAATGCCATGCGTTCAGGCATAAAGTCTTCAACATTGAATTTATAGTAACGTAGTGGTGACCCGTCACCTAAATCAAAGCGTAATGACCAGCCCCCCGTTTCCGCTGATTGAGGAATTTCATACTGGTATTGATACAAACCATCATGGTCTTTCTCAGGTTGCCACACAAAACTTCTAACAACCTGTCCATCCGTTTTTAAAACATCCACTTTAACAGGTTGCGCTTTAAGTGGATTTCCATCACCGTCGCGTAATAACCCATTAACCAATAACAGTTCACCTGGGCGATATAAGTCACGTGGCCCAAACACAAAAAATTGTTTTGCGTATCCAGTAGGGCCTGAAATATCAAATTCAGACAGGTCTAAAGCAGGTTGAGTGAGGTCAATCATGCTCGTTTGCCCATCAAGGGTCGCTAGCAATAATTTTCCACCCGCCAATTTATCTAATTTGGCATGCCCCTCGCTATCAGTAGTCGCTTGGTTAACCAATTGACCTTTTTCATCAAGGATACGCAGCTCAACGCCTTTAAGGGCTGAACCTTTTGCGAGTGATTGCGTAAAAACATCAACCTGATCTTGATAGCTATGCAGTGAGACCCCTATGTCACTCAGGGTGAATACTGTTGCAGGGAACTGATAACTGTAGCTACCCGCTTTTTGCATGATAGCTAGGTAGACGCCGTCTTGCTGTAGCTCTTTAATATCTTTTAAAGGTAGTAAAACGGTTTGGCGAGTGTTTTTATCAGGATTGAGGTCAAAGCGTCCTGTATAAGCAAGTTCGGTTTTATTGAGAAACTCTTCTGAATACCAATATTCATAGTTACTACGGTATTGCCACATTGATAGAAATTGTGGTAATTGCTTTTCGTCAATACGGAAAAAATTCACATCGACTTTATCTACATTCAGCGCAATAACGGGCAATCCTTGTGCTACTTTGCTCGGTAATAAGGAGCCTTTGCTTGCAAAACCAACAGTTGGGATAATCTGTGCTGTTTGCAGTTTTTTCTCAAATGGTTGCTCTATCGTACGCCCATTTATCGCCTTAATCCCTGTATTTACTGTGAGATTTAACTCTCTTGATGGCGGTAAGTGACGAAAACGTAACTCCATTTTATTATCGGATAGTTCCCAAGCACCATCCAATTTTCCTGATTTCACATCAACTAAGTTTAAATATTGACTAAAATCTTGCTCCTCATATAGCGGCACAGAGAAGGTGACAACCATTGCGCTTGCCCCATCTAGTTGCAACTCAGAGGCATCAAGAATAGTTAACTCTTTACCCGCATAGCGCTTCATCATTTCAGCTGCTGATAATTTCGGCGTAGCTCCCTTTGCCGCCGCTAACGGTGCCGTTTGAATCACTTTTTCTGTCGTTGCACTTTTTTCGGCTACGACGCTGTTTTCTTTACTATTTGTGTTGTCTGAATTATCACAACCTGTTAGTGCAATAACTGAGGCTAATGCTGCTACAATATAACGTTTTTTTGTTTTTAGACCCGCCAATGAAGCCCAACGAATATGTTGATTCATGACCGATTCTTCCTTTTATAGTTAATATATGGTGCTTTTACTTCCATCTATAAGTTGGAAGCTACAGAAATCTTGGCTGGATGTTAAAATAAGCAAAGACTGAGATAGTGCGTAAATCGGTTACACAATTTAACAGATTGTGCGATTAGTACCTATAAGACAAAGCGGAAAAAACCCTAACTATTTTAGGCATCAGTACAGATAAAACAGATATTAACGCACATAAGATAATCCATTAATGTATCTGTAGGCGGTGTTGTGATGATTTTGTAAGATACAAAGAAAAAATAGAGCCCTTCACATCAACAAAGCAGGGCACCTGTCACATCACTGGAGGGAAATAAGTTCTTCTTGGCTTAGCCCTGTACTTTCCATAATTAACTCAAGGCTAATTCCATTTTTTAAAAGTGTTCTAGCGGTGGCAAGATTTGCCTCATGTTTGCCTTTTTCAATACCTTTTTCAATGCCTTTTTCAATGCCCTCTTCCAGACCTTGTTGATGCCCTTTTTCCCAGCCTGCTTTTACACCTTTATCTTGCAAACGTTGTGCAATATTCATAATAACCTCTTGATGCTTTTCAGTTTTTTCACTCAACTGTTGGACTATTTTCTCAACATTTTCTGCATCCATCGTAAAAAATAGATAGTTGAGAATAGTGATGACATCGCTATCAGTATTATAGTGATTATTGAGCGCTTGAGCCAATAGGGAGATCACATGCTCACTTTCCTCCCGCAAATGCTTATGTTTCATAGCCAATTCCATAATTGCAACCTTACGATAATTAACAATTTCATTATCATCAATAACCGTGACATCGACTAAAGGAAAAGAACGTGTGTACAAGTTATTAGCCACATCCGCGAGAGGAAAACAGTCAGTCCATAATTGTGAATATGGATAAGGTGAACTCTCCCCGTGATAAAACAAAACAGGTACCACTAGCGGCAAGTTCTTATGCCCTTGTTGCAAATGCTGATTCATCGCTAAAAATGCATAATGCATTAATCGCCATGCCATCAATTTGTCTGGTGAAGATTGATGTTCGACGAGTAAGTAAATATACCCTTCTCCTTCTGTCGTTTGAACTGAATACAACACATCTGATAATCGTGAACGCAATTGTTTGTCTATGAAAGAAGAATTAGTGAGAGTTAATGTTTCAAAATCACATAATGCATGAATATGCTCTGGTAAATGAAAATGAAAAAAATCTTTAGCATTTTCTATTTGCGCCATGAAACCTTTAAATGCCGCATCGTGAGCTGAGTGTCGTTGTACTTTCTTCATTAGCGAACCTTATCTAAGCAGACCTATAAAAATCATTGTGATATTTATTTGCAGGCGATTTTGGTGATTGCCTTAGAAGGGAGCATCGTATTTTAAATGACCACTATAACTCGTCATATATTAAGTCGTTACTGACTACACTCACACTAGCCATATCGTTATCGACACAGCAATATTTATGACTTTAAACTATTTAACCATCAATATGGACGATGTACCCTACTATTTGTCATTACATGACAAACCTATCATCTCAATACTGAAAAGGTCATTAGTCGCTCAATTAACTCACGACAAAAGTTTCTCTGAAAAATAGCATGATTCTGAAACGCTATATGTAATGACGCTCGCTGCTTAGGTTATTTAAGCTATTGGTTTAATGAGGGATAACTACCCCACAGTGGGCCACTAACCCACTGCAGAAGCTTATTTGGTGTTTTTAATTGGGATTGAATCACGTAACCAACTGCCTAACTTACGTTGATAGAAAGGTTGAATATGTTCGGTAATAAAATGGCTAATACCCTTTTCTGCTTCATTAACTAAACAAAAATCAATGGACTCATTATCGTCTAAATATTCACACGCTAATGTTCCCGCTTGATGAATAATCTCATCGATATTCTCAGTTCCTGGCACAAACTCTAATGCCACCATTAAAATAGCTTCATCACCCTCTTGGTTTTCTTCTTGGGCAGATACTAAAAAGGCACGGCGTACCACCTTATGCTGTTTAAAACATTCAGTTAAGACCTCTACTAATGCTTCAGGCTCTTCTTCAAGTGCGCTTAATTTTAACGATGCCCCTTGAGGAATAACCAACTCAGTAAATTCGATATTGTTATCGTTACTAAAAGGTTTATTCGATTCGGATTGCTGCGACATGCTTATGCCTCATAGAAAAATAATTAACCCTATAATAAAAAAACGGGCACGAAAAGTCGCCCCCTTCGTCCCCGCTAATGTTTATTAAGATAAAACTTTTTAGCCTGCTTTTTTCATCAGTAAGTTTGCTATCGTTCTTACACCAATTCCCGTTGCACCTTCAGCCCACAGGCTCACTGGTGATTTACGGTACGTTGCTGAACAATCAATATGCACCCAGTTTTGACGATAATTCTCAACAAAATGGGATAGGAATGCGGCTGCGGTACTTGCACCTGCTGTATGGGATGGTGCAGCAATGTTATTTAGGTCTGCAAACCCCGACGGCAATTGCTGGCGGTGGAATTCAGCCAGCGGTAAGCGCCAAAACAGTTCAAACTCTTCATTTGAAGCATCCATAAGCTCAGCAACCAGTTTATCATCAAAGCTAAGCACTGAATGATAGTCGTTGCCAACTGCGGTTTTTGCAGCCCCCGTTAAAGTTGCCGCATCAATAATCAGCGATGGTTGCTCTTTACTTGCATCAATCAAGCCATCAGCCAAAACTAAACGACCTTCTGCATCTGTGTTCATCACTTCAACAGACTTGCCATTGCGGTAACGGATGATATCACCTAATTTAAAGGCATTGCTGCTAACCATATTGTCAGCCAAGCAAAGGAACAATTTAACGCGTTTTTTCAGACCACGATTAATAGCGAGTGCCAGAGAACCAACCAGCGTTGCTGCCCCACCCATATCTGCTTTCATTGAGTTCATGGATGATGAAGGTTTGATACTATAGCCACCTGAATCAAATGTGATCCCTTTCCCAACTAAGCAGGCAAAAACAGCCGCGTGTGGGTTACCTGTAGGGTTATAATCTAACGCTAATAAAGCAGGTGCACGGCTTGAACCACGACCTACCGTATGAATACCTGCATAGCCTTGCTCAAGTAGATCATCACCTTTAATGATACGGTAACTGATATCCTCAGCATTAATATGACACAACAAATCAATCGCACGTTGCGCCAGTTGCTCTGGCCCTAACTCATCCGCTGGCGCATTGATCACATCGCGTACCCAATCAATTGTACGGATACGGTTTTCTAATTCTTGGCGATCCGCTTCTGGCAAAACTGGCCACTCTATTGTTCTTGCCCCTTTTGGTGCACGGAAACCTTGCCAAAATGCCCAACTTTTTTCTAGATCCCAACCTTCACCCGTTAAAGAAACATTACGAATACCTTGGCTATCCAATTTACGCCCTGCACTTTGTACCGCGCACAACTTACCCGGATGCTTTAAATGAATAGTTATTCCTTTATCGCCAGAACTCACTAACGCCCCTTCACCCCAACAAGGTGCCGCGGCTTCAAATGAAATCATTACTGACATAATTTGTTTTGTCATCGTTTCTCCCACTTTATCTGTATCTGTTTTTTACAGGCAGCTCTTGTCTAAATCAGTCGCTGATAGAAGTAACTTAACCGATTCACGGCCAAATAGGTATCAAGATAGTGCTCATAAATAAAAACCGGACGAGTTGCCCGGTTTATCTATCAAATTTGAAAATTATTCGAACTCATCCAACCAAACCAATAAAATGGCTTCTAAGATTTTCTCGTTGGATTTTTGTGGATCATCGTCGAACTCTTCTAATTCACAAATCCATTGGTGCATATCCGTAAAGCGCACAGTTTTTGGATCCAAATCAGGATACGCATCGTACAGTGCTTCACCGATTTCTCGGCTATTCGACCATTTAAGGCTCATATTTGCTTCCCCACACAGCGGATTATATCAGTATTAATGCTCACGAGCGTGATTAATTGTATATTTTGGGATCTCAACAACCAAATCTTCGTCAGCGACCAAAGCTTGGCAGCTTAAGCGACTTTCTGGTTCTAATCCCCATGCCTTATCCAGCATGTCATCTTCTAATTCGCTGCTCTCTTCGAGAGAATCAAAGCCTTCGCGAACAATACAGTGACAAGTTGTACAAGCACATGATTTTTCACATGCATGTTCAAGTTCAATGCCAACTCGCAATGCTGCATTTAAAATTGACTCGCCCTGTTGTGCATCAACAACTGCACCTTCCGGACATAATTCTGTATGAGGTAGAAAAACTATTTTAGGCATAATTATATCTCATCCACAGATTGGCCTGATAGCGCTTGGCGAATAGAAGCATCCATTCGACGCGCCGCAAACCCCTGTGATTGCTTATCCAGTTGTTTAATGGCATTTTCAATAGCAGTAGGGTCTGTGCCTTCTACTGCTTCAATTAATATATTGACGGCATTATCAATCGCTGACTCTTCGTCGGGAGTCAATAGATTAGCATCTTGCTCTAATGCACTAGTCAAACTCTCAAGCACTCTTGCTGCTTCAACTTTTTGTTCCGCTAAACGGCGCGCATTTAAATCATCTTGCGCATTAGTCATTGAATCTTTAATCATGCTTGAAATTTCAGTATCAGTTAACCCATATGAGGGCTTCACCTGAATAGAAGCGGCTACTCCCGTCGATTTTTCCATTGCACTGACGCTTAACAAGCCATCCGCATCCACTTGGAAAGTGACACGAATATGAGCACCACCAGCAGCCATTGGCGGAATATCGCGTAATGAAAAACGTGCTAATGAACGGCAATCTGAAACCATTTCACGCTCACCTTGTACCACATGCACAGACATCGCTGTTTGTCCGTCTTTAAACGTCGTAAACTCTTGGGCACGTGCTACAGGTATCGTGGTATTACGAGGGATAATTTTTTCGACTAATCCCCCCATCGTTTCAAGACCTAACGACAATGGGATAACATCTAACAGCAACATGTCACTATCAGGCTTATTGCCCACTAAAATATCAGCTTGGATGGCAGCACCAATGGCTACTACTTTGTCAGGATCAATCGAAGTTAATGGTTGTTTACCAAAAAATTCACCAACCTTATTTCTGACTAAAGGTACGCGGGTAGAGCCACCAACCATCACCACATTTAACACGTCATCAGCATCTACTTGTGCATCTTTCAATGCACGACGGCAGGCCATTAATGTGCGTTTCACATGGTTTTGTATTAACTGTTCAAACACCTCACGCTGAATTTCTCCTTGCCATTGTGGCAATGAAATTTGTGCGGTTTCAGCCTCACTAAGTGCGATTTTCGCTTCGGTTGCAGCATTCAGTAATTGACGATTTAAATGGTGGTCACCTTGTGTCTGAATACCTGCTTGCTCGGCAATCCATTTGGCTAATGCTTGGTCAAAATCATCGCCGCCCAGTGCGGTATCGCCCCCTGTAGCAAGGACTTCAAACACACCACGACTTAGGCGCAAAATAGAAACATCAAATGTTCCGCCTCCTAAATCATAAACAGCGATGACCCCTTCTTGGCCTGAATCAAGACCATAGGCAATAGCCGCCGCTGTCGGTTCATTTAATAAACGGAGAACATGTAAACCGGCAAGGCGGGCTGCATCTTTTGTTCCTTGGCGTTGTGCGTCATCGAAATAAGCGGGTACGGTGATCACGACACCATCCATTTCTCCGCCTAATGTTTCTTCCGCTCTCTTTGCTAGCGTTTTTAAAATATCTGAAGAAACTTGGATCGGATCAACTTGCCCTGCCGCCGTTTGAATAAAAGGAAGCCCATTTTCACTAGCAGTGAAACGATAAGGTAGGTCGGGATAACGTTGTTGGATGTCAGCCAATGAACGCCCCATCATTCTTTTTACCGAAATAATGGTATTAACAGGGTCACGCTCTGCTAGCTGTTTTGCCGCCCAGCCCACTTGTTTATTATCGGATTGATAATTGACGACCGATGGTAGTAAATAACGCCCATCATGATCAGGTAAAGCCGTTGCTTCACCGCTACGTACCGTGGCGACCAAAGAGTGAGTCGTACCAAGATCAATCCCCGCCGCCAATTTACGTTGATGTGGTGCGGCTGTCATGCCTGGTTCGCTGATTTGAAGTAAAGCCATAATCGTTTCTCTTAAAAATCATCCAGTAAACGTTCTTCGAGTTGTTCAGCTTGTTGCTGTAATTTATCGAGAAAACGCAATTTACGTACCGTATCTGCCGCCAATTCCCACTGTGCACTATCGAGTTGCTCAACCATCAATGCGGAACGTGTTTTTTGCATTTGTTTTACTTTCGTCATGAACGCTGTAAGCAAATCAGTCGCATTATTATGGTGCTCAATATTATCGAGCTCTTCTCGTAGCTCTAATTGCTCCATTAAGAATGCAGTGTCGTGCATAGTATGTTGTTCGTTATTAATATCAATCCCTTGTAGTAATAACATATATTCGGCACGTTTTAGTGGATGACGAAGAGCTTGGTAAGCCGCATTGATCGTTGCCGCTTGTTGAAGCGCTTGCATTTTTTCCTGTTCCGTACAGGCAGCAAAGCGATCTGGATGGTATTGGCGCTGTAGCGATTGAAAACGTTGCGTTAATTGTTCATTATCGATCGCATAGTTGGGCGTTAACCCAAAAAGAGTAAAATAATCCATAAGTACTTAGTTTCTCGAACTGACGCACTCATGCACTTCGTCTAGTTAGCTATCAAAACTCACTCACAATGTTAAATAATCAGCGCGAATATTCGCTTTCGATAGGTGTCAGGAGCCACGAAATGCATTAGTTAAAAATATTGCCTATAAAAAGACATTATACGTGAAAGCTTTCACCACAACCGCACTCACTGCTGACATTGGGGTTATTGAATTTAAAACCTTCATTTAAGCCTTCTTTGACAAAATCTAGCTCAGTACCGTCTAAGTAGACAATGCTTTTACCATCAACGATCACTTTGACACCTTTATCTTCAAAAACGGTATCTTCTTCATTGATAATATCTGCAAATTCGAGAATATAGGCCATGCCTGAGCAACCTGATGTTCTGACACCAAGGCGTAAACCTTCACCTTTACCACGGCTTGCGAGGAAAGCTTGAATACGTTGCGCAGCACTTTCTGTTAGAGAAATAGACATTGCGAACCTCACTATAGAAACAAACAAGGCAGATACTCACTAATTGGTAGCATCCGCCTTAAAAATTAATCAATTATACCGACCGATGTTTTCATCACACGGATTTTAGTTATTTATGTCCATGTGCCCATTAGCCGGAATTAAAGCCTTATTTGCCTTGGCGTTTGCTTTTATAATCCGCAATGGCTGCTTTAATTGCATCTTCAGCAAGAATCGAACAGTGAATTTTCACTGGTGGTAATTCTAGCTCTTCAGCGATAGCTGTATTTTTAATCGCTTCGGCTTCATCTAAGCTTTTACCTTTCATCCACTCAGTGACAAGTGAACTTGAAGCTATTGCTGAGCCACAGCCGTAAGTCTTGAAACGCGCATCTTCGATGATTCCATTATCATTTACTTTGATTTGCAGTTTCATCACATCACCACAAGCTGGCGCGCCAACCATCCCGCTACCTACGCTTGGGTCGTTATTGTCGAATGAACCCACATTACGTGGATTTTCATAATGATCGATGACTTTTTCACTATATGCCATTTTTAAACTCCTGAAACTGTCTGATTAATGGTGAGACCATTCGATGCTGTTAAGATCTACGCCGTCTTTGAACATTTCCCATAAAGGAGACAGTTCACGTAAGTGGCCAATTGCGCCATGAATCTGTTTGATTGCATAGTCAATTTCTTCTTCTGTTGTAAAGCGACCTAAAGAAAAACGAATAGAACTGTGAGCAAGTTCATCATTCATTCCAAGGGCACGTAGAACATAAGAAGGTTCTAGGCTTGCAGAAGTACATGCAGAGCCAGATGATACCGCTAAATCTTTAAGAGACATCATCAGCGATTCACCTTCAACATAGTTGAAGCTGACATTCAGAATGTGTGGAGCACCGTTCTCTAAATCACCATTGAGGTAAACTTCTTCAATATCTTTAATGCCATTCCAAAGACGCATGCGCAGTTTACGTAAGCGTGCTGACTCCTCAGCCATTTCTTCTTTTGCGATACGGTAAGCCTCACCCATCCCAACGATTTGATGGACAGGTAATGTACCAGAACGCATACCACGCTCATGACCACCACCGTGTTGTTGAGCTTCAAGGCGAACACGTGGTTTACGACGCACATACAAAGCACCGATACCCATAGGGCCATACAGTTTATGTGCAGAGAATGACATCAAATCCACTTTCAGAGTGGACAGGTCGATAGGGAGTTTACCAACGCTTTGAGTGGCGTCGACATGGAAAATAATGTTGCGGCTACGGCACATTTCACCGATGGCTGCGATATCTTGAACGACACCAATTTCATTATTCACATGCATAATAGAAACAAGGATAGTATCGTCGCGTAAAGCAGCTTCTAAATCTTTCAGGTCAATCAAACCATTGCTTTGTGGTGCAAGGTAAGTCACTTCAAACCCTTCACGCTCAAGCTGGCGGCAGGTGTCTAAAACTGCTTTGTGCTCTGTTTTACAAGTGACAATGTGCTTGCCTTTCTTTTGATAGAAATTAGCGGCACCTTTGATAGCTAAGTTATCAGATTCTGTTGCACCTGAAGTAAAGACAATTTCGCGTGGATCGGCATTCACCAATTCTGCGATTTGATTACGTGCAATATCAACGGCCTCTTCTGCTTGCCACCCAAAACGGTGAGAGCGCGAAGCGGGGTTACCAAAAATGCCGTCCATTGTTAGACATTGCATCATTTTTTCAGCAACACGTGGGTCAACGGGTGTTGTTGCTGAATAATCAAGATAAATCGGTAATTTCATTGCTCACTTACTCCAAAAGACAAAATTGTCTTCATTTTCTAACGATACCTATGATGATCATTCATTCGAACCCCATCATTTTGTGTATCAACTGCAATTTATTAAAATATTATATAATTAAGCACGGACATTAATAATCGTTTCAGGTGAAAGACCACCTAATGTTGCCCGACGTTTTTCGTTATCTTGTCTATCGGCGACATCTATGACTTCTTGATTTTTCACTAATTCATCAAGGCTAATGCTGCTTAGGAAGCTTGTGATCCTATCGCTCAAATCACGCCACAGCGCATGCGTTAGACAACGGTCACCATTTTGACAACCTTCTTTGTTGCCTTGACAACGTGTCGCATCAACAGATTCATCAACCGCGGCAATTACTTGAGCAACAAAAATTTGATCAGCATCACGGCCTAGCAAATAACCACCACCTGGGCCACGAACACTCGAAACAAGCTCGTTTTTGCGTAGACGAGCGAAAAGTTGCTCAAGATAAGAGAGGGAAATTCCCTGACGCTCAGAAATATCAGCTAAAGGTACAGGCCCTGTCTGAGAGTGTAATGCGACATCTAACATCGCCGTTACTGCATAACGCCCTTTGGAAGTGAGTCTCATAACATATACTCCGTGGTAAAATATTGCCCAATTGTGACATTCCCGACTAATTTAGTCAACTATTTACCTGACTAATTTACTCAAGTATTTTTCACGGAGTGATAACTCATTTTTTTGCCCATTTTTCCATTGAAGTCAGGATACCACGTAAAATATGTAGCTCCTGAGTTTCAATGTGTGCACGGGTGTATAAACGTCTCAATTTATTCATAATTAGGCCTGGATGCGCCTTACGAATAAACCCTGATTCATTCAACACACTTTCAAGATGCACATAAAAACGCTCAATATCTTCTACCGGCGGATATTCTACCCCATCCTCCTCCGAGTTCACTGCGTTTTTTTCCTCTAGGGCTAAATAGGCCATGCGAATTTCGTAACTGACCAACTGAACCGCCATCGCAAGGTTTAATGAACCATATTCAGGATTGGTAGGTATATAAAGATGGTATTGGCATTTTTGCAACTCTTCATTGGTCAGCCCAATACGCTCACGGCCAAAAATTATGGCAACAGGCGCCGTTTTCGCTTGCATCACTGATTTTTCGCCACATTCACGCGGTGCAACCATCGGCCAAGAAAGTGTCCGAGAGCGCGCGCTCGTGCCAATGACTAATTTACACCCTTCTAGAGCTTCATCCAATGAATTGACTATCGTGGCATTGCCAATAACATCGCTGGCTCCTGCAGAAAGCGCAATCGCATGCGAGTCAGGCTGTACTTGTGGATTAACGAGATAAAGGTTGGATAAACCCATGGTTTTCATGGCTCTAGCAGTAGAGCCCATATTGCCAGTGTGTGAGGTCTCAACAAGGATAATGCGGATATTGTCTAACATGGTTTAGTCGTTTTTCTAAAAAATAATCGCAAGAGTCTAACACAAAATTGCTTATTGTGACGAACATCTATATAATCCGCCCACTCAAAGTTTTTCGTTCTTTAACATTCCAGTGGAAAAAGCCCATGCATCCGATGCTAAATATCGCCATACGTGCTGCGCGTAAGGCTGGCAACCACATAGCAAAAAGCTATGAAACGCCTGACAATGTTCAAATCACTCAAAAAGGCTCTAACGATTTCGTCACCAACGTTGACCGTGAAGCAGAACATTTAATTATCGAGGTCATCCGTAAATCTTATCCTGACCACACTATCATTACTGAAGAAAGTGGTGAGTTACTTGGTAAAGAAGATGATATTCAATGGGTAATCGATCCACTGGATGGCACCACTAACTTCACAAAACGTTTCCCTCACTTTGCTGTTTCTATCGCGGTTCGTATTAAAGGCCGTACAGAAGTCGCCGCTGTTTACGATCCTATGCGTAACGAGTTATTTACCGCTGTTCGTGGTCAAGGCGCACAATTAAATGGTTATCGCCTACGTGGTGCCGATGCTCGCGAACTCGATGGCGCGATCGTGGCAACCGGTTTCCCCTTTAAGCAAAAACAGCACGCCGTTGTGTTCATGAACATCATGAGCAAAATGTTTGAGAGCTGTGCAGACTTCCGCCGTACAGGCTCAGCGGCTCTTGACTTGTGTTACGTCGCTGCGGGTCGTGTCGATGCTTACTATGAAATTGGTTTAAAACCATGGGATTTCTTAGGTGGTGAACTGATCATGCGTGAAGCTGGCGGTATTATGACGGATTTTGTTGGCAACCATAATTACTTAGCTTCAGGTAATATTGTTGCGGGTAGCCCACGCATTGTTAAAGAGATTTTATCTGTGATGCGTGAAGAATTATCCGAGTCACTGAAACGTTAATGATTTAATAAAGGTGTTGGGGCTTCCCCCAATGCCTTTAATTCTCCCCTCTCATATAACCCACCATAAGATAACTCAATTTGATAGAAAGCATTTTAGTGTCACGTTTTTTACTATCGATTACACCACCAAAATGCCTTCTTGTTAGTGATTTTGGATTGTTCATTCACTTCATATATATATCTAACCCTGATATTTAGGAACAAACCCAAATTAACCTTATGATTGTGCTACAACTTTCGGTCTAATAAACAAAGCAGGGATCGCCAATAATGCCATTAAATAAAAGACTAAACCGTGATTGTCTGGCACACGCTCATAGATAGCCCCCACCACAACAGTGATGATAGCTAAACCGCCCCCTGTTGCTAATGCTGAATAAACACCTTGTAATGGAATAATTTCATTTTCTTTTCGAGCACTGATAAAACGCATTGCAGCGAGGTGGCATACGGTAAAGGTTCCACTGTGCAATATCTGAACAACAATAAGGACTGGTAGTGAGGTAAATGCCCCCATTAGCCCCCAACGAATGATGCCGCTGATGGCAGATAGCAAAAGTAGATTTCGTGAACTCCAACGACGAAATAGTTTGTTACTCAACATAAAAACCACAACTTCAGCAACAACGCCAAGTGCCCAGAGGCGACCTATAACGATGTCAGAATAGCCTGCTTCCTTCCAAAATAAAGAGGCATAGCCATAATATGCAGCATGTGCACCTTGCAACAAGGTGACACAAATTAGGAACGTCACTACGTTTTTATCTGCAATGAGTTGTCTAAATGAGAGTTTATCTTCTCCTGCAACTTTAGGTATGCCTTTAGGCATAATTGCAGGCGTTAACATTGCCGTGAGTAATAAAGCTAAGCAGCTAATAATTAAAGCCACCATAATGGATTGATGACCTAATATATCGGCGAAATATCCCATCGCTATGGAGCCAATAATAAAAGCGACGGAGCCCCAAAGCCTAATTTTGCCATAATCAAAGGGAAACTGCTTTTGCCATGTTCCTGCCAGCGAGTCACCGAGTGGCACTAATGGCGCAAAAAATAAGTTAAACCCAGTCATGACAAAAAATAGCCATGCCCAATGGGAACCAAAGGAAAAGGCAACAGCAAAGAGTAGAGACAATCCTGCCAATATTCTTAATGCGTTAATGAGTTTGGATTGATCTTTAACCATCGGTGTAATAAACATTGCACCAAGGAAACGCGCAGCTAACCCAATCCCTAATAACACCCCGCTCATTTCAGCATCAATACCTTCACCTTGTAGCCAAATTGGCCAGAATGGTAGAAAAATACTGTAAGCGAAAAAATAGGTAAAATAATCAATCGCTAGCCAGCGAGTTGATGGAATTACCATCACTCCTCCTTGTTTTTCAATGCAAAAAACCCGCTTTTACCAAAGTGTAGAAGCGGGTTTTGAAACTAAATTAATTTTATTTTATGCGTAAACTGGGTATTTTGCGCAGATATTCAATACGTTTTGTTTGATACGTTCAATGGTCGCTTCATCATTGAGGTTATCCAGAACATCGCACATCCAACCAGCCAGTTCACGTGCATCGCCTTCATTAAAGCCACGACGTGTGATCGCTGGCGTACCAATGCGGATACCAGAGGTAACAAATGGACTTTTCGGGTCGTTAGGTACGCTGTTTTTATTCACCGTAATGTTTGCACGACCCAATGCAGCGTCAGCATCTTTACCTGTAATACCTTTATCAACCAGATCCACTAAGAACAGATGGTTCTCTGTGCCACCGGACACTACTTTATAACCGCGTTGTTGGAAAATTTCTACCATTGCTTTCGCATTTTTCGCAACTTGTTGTTGATAAACTTTAAATTCAGGTTCCATCGCTTCTTTCAATGCGACCGCTTTACCTGCAATAACATGCATTAACGGGCCACCTTGAGAGCCAGGGAAGACGGCTGAGTTCAATTTTTTGTACAGTTCTTCGTCACCACCTTTCGCCAAAATCAGACCACCACGAGGGCCAGCTAATGTTTTATGGGTCGTTGTAGTAACGATATGTGCGTGTGGAACTGGGTTAGGATAGACGCCTGCTGCGATTAGACCCGCAACGTGAGCCATATCAACGAATAGATAAGCATTGATGCTATCTGCGATTTCACGCATTTTAGCCCAATCAACAATACCAGAATATGCAGAGAAACCACCGATGATCATTTTTGGCTTATGTTTCAATGCTTGTGCTTTGATATCTTCGTAGTCGATTTTTCCGCTTTCATCGATACCGTAAGGAACGATGTTATAAAGTTTGCCAGAGAAGTTGACTGGTGAACCATGGGTCAAGTGACCACCATGAGCAAGGTTCATACCCAATACGGTATCACCCGGTTGCAGCAACGCCATATAAACAGCCGCATTAGCCTGTGAACCTGAATGAGGTTGTACGTTAGCATAATCTGCACCAAACAGCGCTTTTGCACGATCGATAGCTAATTGCTCGACAACGTCAACATACTCACAACCACCGTAATAGCGTTTGCCTGGGTAGCCTTCTGCATATTTATTCGTTAGCTGAGATCCCTGAGCTTGCATCACTCGTGGACTGGTATAGTTTTCTGAAGCAATTAACTCAATGTGTTCTTCTTGACGGACGACTTCTTGTTCCATTGCTTCCCACAGTTGTGGATCATAATCTGCAATATTCATTTCACGCTTTAACATTCGCTTCTCCTGCCTCAGCCATTCAATAAGTTGATAACAAAACTATCGCAATAGCACACAGTGTAAACTCTTTTTCTTCAGGGTGATAGCCCTAAAGAAAAAATATACGCAAACGTTTGCATAAATTTTCTCAGTCATAAAAGACTATCAAGCATACCAAGATAAAATCAGACATATTCGCATTGCTAAAAGATTAAATCCTATTTATTGGGTGACTCTTTTATAAAGTTTCTATTTTTAAACTCTTTTTATAATAGACCTATTTACTTTGTGTGTTAAAAGTTATAAATTGCATTTAAAATACATGTTATAAAATTCATCATCGAATGAAATTATTTCAGGAGAGCCTGTATGCTAGACAGCCAAACTATCGCTATTGTTAAATCCACTATCCCAGCCATTGCTGCAACGGGTCCCAAACTAACTGCTCACTTCTACGACAGAATGTTCAAACAACATCCTGAGCTGAAAGATATTTTTAACATGACGCATCAAAGTAACGGCTCACAACGTGAAGCCTTATTTAATGCGGTTTGCGCGTATGCAACACATATTGAGACGCCCGAAGCATTGATTTCTGCTGTAGAAAAAATCGCACAAAAACATGCAAGCTTGAATATCAAACCTGAACACTACCCTATTGTCGGGGAAAATTTATTGGCTGCTATCGATGAGTTACTCAACCCAGGGCAAGAAGTGTTAGATGCTTGGGGTAAAGCTTATGGTGTCCTTGCTGATATTTTTATCAATCGTGAAGCAGAAATTTACCGCCAAAATGCAGATAAAACAGGGGGCTGGGAAGGTTTACGTGAATTCCGTGTTGCGGCTAAACAGGCGCAAAGTGATGTGATCACAAGCTTTGAGTTTGTCCCTGTCGATGGTCAGCCTGTCGCAGATTATCGTCCAGGCCAATACATCACTATTTATATCAATGATGACAGCCTAACTAACCAAGAAATTCGCCAATATTCACTGACCACAGCACCAAATGGTCGTAGTTATCGTATTGCCGTTAAACGTGAAGATAATGGTGTTGTCTCCAATTATATTCACCAAAACTTAAATGAAGGTGATATTGTTCATTTAGCGCCACCATGCGGTGATTTCTTTATTGATATCGATAATAAAACCCCTGTCACTCTCATTTCTGCGGGTGTCGGTTTAACACCGATGCTGAGCATGCTCAATTCATTAACTCAGGAAGGCCATGAAGCACAAGTTAACTGGCTACATGCCGCCGAAAATGGTGCCGTTCATGCGTTCCATCATGAGGTAAATAAACACCTTGCTCACCATCCACATAGCCAATCCGCTGTTTGGTTTAATCAGCCACGTGCAGAAGATAAACAAGGATTTGATTATCAATTTAGTGGCTTAATGGATCTTTCGCAGGTTAAAGCGTGGTTAGACGTTCCAAATATGCAGTTCTATTTCTGTGGTCCAGTTGGCTTTATGCAATACATCGCTAAACAACTGATTGAGATGGGCGTTTCAGCAGAGAATATTCATTATGAGTGCTTTGGCCCTCATAAAGTTCTACCTTTAAATTAATTTTAAATAACCTATTTAAAATTCGCGGTAACGGTTTTGCATACTAAACACTCTTTTAATCCCATTCCTGTGTTTATGCCGTTACCGCTTTTTATTAAATAATGACTAAGCTATTCCATGATGTTTGCCCCACGACCATTCCCTAAATAATGCGTATTAAGTAGGGGTCGATGGTGCGGCTCCCTTGAAATGTGACTAGAGCCGCGAAAAAAGCATGGAAATTAAATCGCCTCTTCGTCCTGTTCACCAGTACGAATACGGATCACGCGAGCAACATCGTAGACAAAAATTTTGCCATCACCAATTTTGCCAGTTTGTGCCGTCTGCATAATAGTTTCTACGCAGCTTTCGACAATATCATCGGGCACAACAATTTCAATTTTGACTTTAGGCAGGAAGTCCACCATATATTCGGCGCCACGATAAAGCTCGGTATGACCTTTTTGACGACCAAAACCTTTGACTTCTGTTACCGTCATCCCAGTGATCCCCACTTCCGCTAACGCTTCTCGGACATCATCCAGCTTAAAAGGCTTAATAATTGCATCAATTTTTTTCATAAATAATTCCTGTTATGACCAGTTTTTACGGCCAAAACCTGACGTGATTGGATAACGACGATCTTTTCCGAAATTACGCACCGTAATACGTGGTCCAACTGGCGCTTGACGGCGTTTATATTCGTTAATATCGACAAGACGCACAACGCGATGAACCGTTGCTTCATCGAAGCCTTGCTCAATCAATTGTGCCACGGAATAATCTTTTTCCACATAAGCTTCAAGTAACGCATCTAAAATATCGTATGGCGGCAAGCTATCTTGATCGAGCTGCCCTGGTGCCAGCTCCGCCGATGGTGGCCTATCGATCACACGTTGCGGTATCGCAGGAGAGATCGTATTACGATATTTCGCTAACTCAAAAACCAATGTCTTTGGTACATCTTTTAAGACATCAAAACCGCCCGCCATATCACCATATAAGGTTGAATAGCCAACGGCAGATTCACTTTTATTACTGGTCGTTAAAACTAAACGACGGCGCTTATTGGACATCGCCATTAAAATAACAGCACGGCAACGCGCCTGTAAATTCTCTTCGGTAGTATCAACAGCAGTACCTTCAAACATTGGTTGAAGTTGTGACATAAAAGCATCAAACATAGGTTCGATTGAGACAATATCAAACTCAACGCCAAGCAATTCAGCCTGCTCTTTGGCATCATGGATACTCATTTCTGAGGTATAGCGGAATGGCATCATCACGGCCTGAACGCGTTCTTTGCCAATCGCATCCACCGCTATTGCCACTGTTAATCCCGAATCAATCCCACCGGATAAACCGAGTATAGCGCCATTAAAACCATTTTTATTGATATAATCGCGAGTTGCCATCACCAAGCCTTGATAAACCTGTGCAACTGGTGACAGTGCTGGTGCTAGCTTTTCCATCGGTACCGCGGATAACTCATTAAACTGGCAATTAACGATTTGCTCATCAAAATCAACCAGCTGATGTGTGATTTTACCGTCACTCGCCAGCACTTTAGAGCCACCATCAAAAATTAACTCATCCTGACCGCCCACTTGGTTCAAATAGATGATAGGTAATTGTGTACGCTGGCAATGCCTTACCAATAAATCACTCCGACTATGATCCTTGTTACGATCATATGGGGAGGCATTAATCGTCAACAATAGTTCGGCACCGGCTTGCTTAACGGCATCCACTGGCCCATCGAACCAAATATCTTCACAAATTAATAAGCCTATACGGTAACCTTTAAAGTCAACCACACCGGTTTTATCCCCCGCAGAGAAATAGCGAAGCTCATCAAAAACACCATAGTTTGGCAGCTCTTGTTTGAAATAGCGGGTGAGGAGTTTTCCTTGGTAGAAAAAAGAGAGGGCGTTATACATTTTCCCCGCTTCTGTCCACGGGTGACCAACAACAATCGCTGTTTCCGTGCTCGCATTTTGTAAGCGTTCTAATTGCACTAAACAACGTTGGGTAAAATCCGCACGGAATAAAAGATCTTCCGGTGGATACCCCGTGAGTGACAGCTCAGAGAACACAACAATGTCAGCGATATTCTTTTGTTCTTCAAAAACTTGCAACATGCGTTCACAGTTGCCTTCAATATCGCCAACTAACCAATTTAATTGAGCTAGTGAAATATTAAGCTTACGGCTCATAAGGTATTTCTTCTCCCGAGCATTGATATTGATACCTTAATTCACTCTTCACTAGCCATTACCACGGCAGCGATAAATTGAGTGACTTAAACACGATAAATTTAGATGATAAGGCCAATTATTCTTTAAAATCATTAGCCTCTAAATCATGACGTGCCAATAATTTATAAAATTCAGTACGATTTCTGCCTGCCATGCGAGCGGCTTGTGTCACATTCCCTTTTGTCATCTGTAATAGTTTACGTAGATAGTTAAGCTCAAATTGGTTACGTGCCTCAACAAACGTTGGAAGTGCCGTATTTTCACCTTGTAACGCTTGGCTAACCAACGCTTCACTGATCACAGGTGTTGTAGTCAATGCGACGCATTGCTCAATGACATTAACCAATTGACGTACGTTGCCCGGCCAACTGGCTGACATCAAACACTTCATAGCTTCTGTCGAGAAGCTACGAACAAACGGCTTATGCCTAGATGCCGATTCACGTAGTAAATGGTTAGCTAAAATAGGTATATCCTCCGCCCTCTCATTCAGGGCTGGGATGCGCAAATTCACCACATTCAGACGATAATAGAGGTCTTCACGAAACTCATTTTTTTCCATCGCCTTCGGTAAATTACGGTGTGTTGCAGAGATAATACGCACATCAATATCTAAATCACGATTACTGCCAAGAGGACGTACCTTGCGCTCTTGTAATACGCGTAATAATTTAACTTGTAGCGGCATTGGCATATCGCCGATTTCATCAAGAAATAGCGTTCCCCCATTTGCGGCAAAGAATAGCCCTTCTCGGCTACTCACAGCCCCTGTAAAGGCCCCTTTTGCATGGCCAAATAGCTCAGATTCAAGTAATTGTTCTGGTAATGCGCCGCAGTTAATCGCGATGAATGGTTTGCGTGCCCGTGGGCTTGCCTTATGGATTGCCTGTGCTAAGACCTCTTTACCTGTACCACTCTGCCCATTAATTAATACGCTCACATCCGATTGCGCGACCATATGGGCTTGTTCTAACAGTCGGATCATCAACGGGCTGCGGGTAACAATGCCTTCACTCCACTCTTCATCACTGATTGGTGTTGAAGATAATGCCAATGCTTCATCAATGGCCTTGTAGAGCGCATCTTTATCAACAGGTTTGGTTAGGAAACTAAATACGCCGCGCTGTGTTGCTGCAACGGCGTCGGGAATTGAGCCATGGGCGGTGAGGATTATCACGGGTAAATTAGGGTGTTGCTTCTGGATCTCATCGAACAGAGCCATTCCATCCATTTCATCCATTCGCAAGTCACTAATCACCAACTCTATTTTTTCTTTTTGAAGCAATTTTAGCGCTTCTGGCCCACTTTCCGCGGTGGTGACTTTAAAACCTTCACTGCTTAAGCGCATACCCAGTAATTTCAGCAGACTAGGATCATCATCCACCAGCAGAAGATTTGCTGATTTACGGTTGGTCATTGCACTCATTCTCCGATGGGTTATTAGTTGAAGAGTTACCATCCTCAGCGACTGGTTTTTCCGTTTTAGCCGCTTCTTTTGGTTGCTTTTTATCTACCGCTTCAACCTCTTTTTCCGTTTCATTGGTAATTTGTTTGCGAGAGGAGAGTTGCCTCTCAATGTCAGTTAAATTTTCTAATTTACGTGAGGTTGTATTCAGTTCAAATACCAGTCTGGCATTTTCTTCTTTCATACGGTCAAGTTTATTGTCTGTATCTTGCTGTAGCCGCTTAAAACGAGAATTGGCTTCAGCAAGATTAATTGTTTGTACCTGTTGTTCACGCCAAAGTTGTAATAACGGGCGAATTGCCGTGGGGAAATTAAGGCTAAAAGTGTTCATACTGTCGACCATTTTGCGTCGTTCAGCAATTGTGGGTTCAGCCGCGCCCATTAAGATACTGTGCTGAAATGCGTCCGACCAATTTTCAATCTGTATCTGTGATGCCTGCTTGCGTGCTGTAGCAGGGTCGAGACGATCGGCACAGTCCATCATCCTCAACCAAAAAAGTGCATTTTCTCGCGCATTAGGCTGATAATTTTCCCAAACGCCCTCACATGCCGCATAGCGGTAATCGGTCACTTTAACTTCAGGGACAACAACTTGAGCTAACGTATCTAAAGAAGATTGCCCATTTTGAGTCGTACAACCCGTTAAAATGAGTGACAACAATAACGCGCCTATATGCACCGCTTTTTGCTTTTGGATGAATCTAGAGTTTTTTTTCGTTAACCCGATATATCGCTTTGGTAACACCGCAAAGCGTAATGCAACCAAAACATCTGTAGACCTATTTGCCATTATTATTCATTCTCTGCAGTTAAAGGCAGTTCAATTCTAAAGCAGACATCTGCTAATTTATTGGGTACTAGTGAAAGTTCACCCCCCATTTGCTTAATGCAATCATGTGCAATACTTAGCCCCAATCCGCTGCCTTTGACAGCTCCTTTTCTCACAAGCGACCCTTGGTAAAAAGGTTCAAAAATCATACTTTGTTCTGACTCAGGAATTGGTGTGCCAGTATTAGCAACTTCAATAACAAGCTTATTATCTATTCTGCGGCTTGTGATCCAAATATTACCTGATTCACTGCCATAGTGCACCGCATTGGAGTAGATATTATCAATAACCCGTCCTAGTAGCGTTGGTTCAGCAAGGCAATGGTCAATACGTAGACGAATATCCGTTTGAATATTTTTCGCTCTCGCAGGTAAATTATGAGCCATAACAATGTCTTCAATCAATTTTTGCAAATCAACATGTTGTGCTTCTGGCGGGCTATCTGCTAATTTACGATTATAATCAAGAAGCTGCTCAATAAGTTGCTGAAGATGCTTACTGCTGTTATCAAGAATTTCTACAACCTCTTTTTGTGACTCGGTAAGCGGCCCCGCCACTTCATCGGCCAGTAATTCAGTGCCTTCACGCATACTTGCTAATGGTGTTTTCAGCTCATGGGAAATATGCCGCAAAAACTCATGGCGCTGCGATTCTAACCAAGCTAAGCGTTCACTTAACCAGATAATCCGCTGCGCTAACGAGCGTAACTCTCGAGGCCCTTTAAATAATTTTAAATTATTTGTCAGCGTTCTGCCTGTGCCTAATCGGTTGATCATACGTTCGATGCCTTTCACTGGCCCGATAATCATTCGAGTAAACAAAGCAACTAAGAGCACACTCAATAAAAAGAGGATAAGGCTCTGCCAACCAAAAAGCTGTCCTTTATTGGCAATTGCTTTTTGTAATTGCTCCCCTCGACTAAATATTACGTCGCGGGTCTCTTGTATTAATGCATTATTCTGCTCTGAGAATTGGCTTAATGCTGCGGTGACTTCTTTAGGCGGTTCACTATTCTCACAAACTACCGTTTTTAATTCTTCTAACGCGCGAGTCAGTGCCGATGTATCTGCATTTTTAGGCAGTATCGTTTTTTGCCGCTCAAACATCTGCTGATAATCAGAAAACTGCTTGAGGTAGAGGGTATGTAATGAAGCATCTTTCAAAACACAGTATTGGCGATAGCTTCTTTCCATTTCTAAAGCTAGTCCACCCATCGCTTCACTTCGCCGGGTATCTAAAAGTGTTGTTTTATTGATTTGAGCAGCTTGATTACTTAATTGCTCCAAGCTTTGGTATGCCTGATAAGCCAGAACCAATAGTGGCAATAGCACTAACCAAAATGCCATGACAACCAATTGGCGCAAGGAGCGCGGAAATAGACGCCATTTACTCAATGCATTCATCTCACACCTGTTAAACGAGGTTCCATGGTAACAGAACTGAATGAATTACGTGAACTTGATGATCACCACAGTTCGATTTTCCCTCTTATTTCATAAGAGTCACGCTAGTTACAGCAAGCAATGTGCCAATCTCATTGAGAATAAACAAGAAAAATTATGGGGGGATAAATACAGGAAGGCGGAATAAAGAGTTCAACTTTATTCCGCCAGCGATTTACTGATGTGATATATGATTATCTCTTTATAATCATATAGGTGGTGCCTCACTCCACGTGTCGCCCTGTGTTTGATAAAGCTCGAAAGCGAATATCTGTGCTGTTGGACGGTAGGCACCTTACTTTGGCATCATTCTTGCTTTATGTGGTATGTTCCCACCCTAATGTGGACCGACATAATAATGTTGAATGAGCAACTGAATATTATTATGCACACATCGTGCCAACTTTTCAATATATTTATTAATTAATTGAAAGATAAGCGCTTTTATTTTTTCGGTTTCTTATTTCTTCTTTTTCACCTCTAAAATTTTTCTTTCTTTCCTCTATACTGTCTCCTTTTAAAGACACCCACCACAGCATAGAAAATTATTTTTATTTTTCAACAAATTAAATGTCTCCATTTGGAGACACCCAAATAAGGGGTTTGTCGCCAATTTTATACACCTCGAAAAAAAACCTCATCACCTGAATAAAAAAACCTCAGAATAATTAATAAAATTGATATTTATTGCGAGACCAACAGAAATTCAAATTAAAGCGAAAATAATAAACACTATGGCACCCCTAATTTTTATTGATAAAAATTAAGAGTACTTTCCAAGAAATAATTTTACTAATCTATACTTCACGACAATACTTAACTTTTACTTATTGATTTGATAATAAAGATTCGATGAGGAAATTTATGAATATGCAATCAAGTAACACAATAGAGCAGAACGATATGCAAGCCGCGTTGTATGTGCTTGAGCAAACTATTGGTTTTGTATTTCAAGCAGCACTACGCGCCGCGGTGCAGTTAAATATTGCGGATCATTTAATGCAGGAAGCAAAGACCGTTGAGCAACTGGCTGCTGAAATAAAGGCAGATGCGAGAGTCGTGAAAAAAATTCTTCGAGTACTCGCAACCCGTAAAATTTTTACTTGTTTAGATGGCACTCATTACGCATTAACGCCAGAAGCGACCTTTTTATGCACTGATCACCCCTACTCATTGCGCCCTGCTATTCTCTGGTTGACTGATAAAACCTTTTGGCTAACGAGCGCAGAGTTCACACAATCCGCTTATGGTAAGCGCGTATTTGAAGATTTATTCGGAAGTACATTCTTTGATTACTGGGAAAAGAATGCTGATCAACCAGATGGCTTTGATGAAGGGCAAGCTTCTTTATCAAAAATTGAAAACGAATTTATCCTAAAAAATTATACTTTCCCAGAAAATATCATTGTTGCCGATATTGCTGGCGGCTTAGGCAACCTGCTACTTGAAGTATTGGCACGTAATCCGTCATTAAAGGGTATCCTATTTGATAGGAAACATGTGCTAGAAAAAAATATTCTACATCGGCTCAAAGATAATACCCGTTGGACATTACAACCCGGCTCTTTTTTTGAACAGTGTCCAGAAGCTGATATCTACCTATTGAAATACATAACTCATGACTGGAGTGATGATAAGCTTATTGAGATATTTAAAACCATCCGTCGCGCCATGAAACCAACCTCAAAATTACTGGTCATGGACGCGATTATCCCCGAAGATAATCGCCCCCATTTTGGAAAGGAATTAGAGCTTATATGCTTTAGTGTTATTCACGATAGTAACGAGCATACAGAAGCTGAATTTAACGCATTGTTCTCGCAAGCAGGTCTAAAAATCAACCGAATTATTCCAACAGAAAGCCATATTGCTATCATTGAAACCGTTCCTGTCTAATCGGCAACGACGAAAAAATAGCCCCGTATTACGGGGCTATCAGATTCAGGCTACTTAGCCTAATTGCTTACGCGCATTACGGAAAATACGCATCCATGGGCCATCTTCACCCCAATTTTCTGGGTGCCAAGAGTGACTTACAGTACGGAATACACGCTCAGGATGCGGCATCATAATTGTTGCGCGGCCATCCATTGATGTCACCGAAGTAATACCATTCACTGAGCCAT
Organism: Providencia sp. PROV268; assembly: GCF_028477805.1. Lineage (NCBI taxonomy): Bacteria > Pseudomonadati > Pseudomonadota > Gammaproteobacteria > Enterobacterales > Morganellaceae > Providencia > Providencia sp. PROV268. The sequence goes on along the minus strand of NZ_JAMPLW010000019.1, from coordinate 90,776 downwards.
TAGGGTTAGCAGGGTATTGCTCTGTGACCTGCCCATAGTTATTCACAAAGCGCAGTGCTACTAATGAATGATTTTCCAATTGCTGAATATGGGCAGGATTACGCGCCTCAACCAAACCTTCACCATGAGATACCGCAATCGGCATGCGTGAACCGACCATATCTTGAAGCAATAAGGAAGGGCTCTTAGCTACCTCGACCAAACTAAAGCGCGCTTCAAATCGTTCTGAGCGATTGCGTACAAAACGAGGCCACAGTTCTGCTCCTGGGATCAACTCATATAAATTGGACATCATTTGACAACCATTACACACGCCAAGGGATAATGTATCTTGACGAGCAAAGAAAGCAGCAAATTCATCACGTACTTGGTTGTTAAACAGGATTGATTTTGCCCAACCTTCCCCAGCACCTAATACGTCACCGTATGAGAAGCCACCACATGCAACTAAGGTTTGGAAGCCTGCCAATGATAGATGCCCCGCGAGCAGATCACTCATATGGACATCAACCGCATCAAAACCAGCACGGTCAAAAGCAGCTGCCATTTCCACATGAGAGTTAACACCTTGTTCGCGCAACACCGCAACTTTAGGGCGTACACCAGACAGGATATAAGGTGCTGCGATATCCTCTGCAATATCGAAAGTAAGCTGAGTATTTAGACCAGGGTCTTGGCTATCCAACTTCGCTTTATGCTCTTCATCTGCACACGCCTCATTATCACGTAAGCGTTGCATCTGCCATGTTGTCTCAGCCCACCACTCACGTAATGTACTGCGAGATTCCTGATAAACAACAGTATCACGACTATTAATCACTAATGCATCTTCTTGGGTGACCGTACCTAGATAATGTAAACATTCACCTAAACCCGCTTCAGCAAAGCAATTTTCAACATATTGCTTATCTTGCTGTTTAATTTGGATAACGGCGCCCAACTCTTCATTAAACAGCGCGGCGAGAATATCTTCATCAAATTCGCTAATATCAACATTAATACCGCAATGGCCTGCAAATGCCATCTCAGCTAATGTCACGAACAGACCACCATCAGAGCGGTCATGGTATGCTAGCAGTTTTTGCTCTGACAATAAGCGTTGGATAGCGGCAAAGAAACCAGATAGTAATTTAGGGTCGCGCACATCCGGTGCTTTATTACCTAACTGACGGTAAACTTGCGCAAGAGCCGAGCCGCCTAAAGCATTATGCCCTTGACCAAGATCGATTAACATTAAGGCAGAGTCAACGTCCGTTTTTAATTCAGGTGTCACCGTCAAACGCACATCTTCAACACGACCGAATGCGCTAATAATCAGTGATAGTGGTGATGTCATTTCACGCTCTTCACCATTATCTTGCCAACGTGTTTTCATTGACATCGAATCTTTACCAACAGGGATAGTCAACCCTAAAGCAGGACACAGTTCTTCGCCTACCGCTTTCACAGCTTCATACAGACCTGCATCTTCCCCGGGATGCCCCGCCGCCGCCATCCAGTTAGCTGAAAGTTTTACTCGTTTTAGATCTTGCACATATGCGCTAGCAATATTAGTTAATGCTTCCCCTACCGCCATACGGGCAGAAGCGGCGAAGTCTAACAATGCAACAGGGGTTCTTTCACCAATTGACATAGCCTCGCCATAGTAGCTATCAAGACTCGCTGTTGTGACCGCGCAGTCCGCGACAGGGATCTGCCAAGGCCCAACCATCTGATCACGCGCAACCATACCAGTCACTGTACGGTCACCAATAGTAATTAAAAATGTTTTTTCCGCGACGGCTGGAAGATGCAACACGCGTTTTACTGCTTCATTTAAATGGATAGACGTTCTATCTAACGCCCCTGGTTGTGCCTTTAATGTATTCACATCACGCAACATTTTAGGGGTTTTACCTAACAGCACATCAAGAGGCATATCAATAGGTTGATTATTAAAATGCGCATCTTTTAAAACTAATTCACGCTGTTCGGTTGCTTCACCAATTACTGCAAAAGGAGCACGCTCACGCTCACAAATTGCCGTAAATAGAGCCATTTGTTCTGGAGCAACGGCTAAGACGTAACGCTCTTGAGACTCATTACACCATACTTCTAATGGGCTCATTCCAGGCTCATCATTCAGAATTTTGCGCAGTTCAAAGCAACCACCACGGCCCCCATCACTCACTAATTCAGGCATGGCATTCGATAAGCCACCCGCTCCCACATCATGGATAAATAAAATGGGGTTGTTCTCACCCAACTGCCAACAATTATCAATAACCTCTTGGCAACGTCGCTCCATTTCTGGGTTATCACGCTGCACTGATGCAAAATCCAGATCAGCATCTGATTGACCAGAAGCCATAGAAGATGCGGCACCACCACCAAGACCGATATTCATTGATGGCCCACCAAGGACGATGAGTTTTGCTCCAACAGGGATCTCACCTTTTTGCACGTGATCCGCCCTGATATTGCCAATCCCTCCAGCTAACATAATAGGTTTATGATAGCCGCGTAGCTCTTCACCGTTATGGCTGTTAACCTTTTCTTCATAGGTACGGAAGTAACCTAATAGTGCTGGGCGACCAAATTCGTTATTAAACGCCGCGCCACCTAATGGCCCTTCTAGCATAATATCGAGAGCGGTAACGATACGTTCCGGTTTGCCGAAATCTTCTTCCCATGGCTGCTCAAACCCAGGGATACGTAAATTCGATACTGAGAAACCAACTAAACCTGCTTTCGGTTTGGCACCGCGCCCTGTCGCCCCTTCATCACGAATTTCACCGCCCGAGCCCGTTGCTGCCCCCGGCCATGGAGAGATCGCTGTAGGGTGGTTATGTGTTTCGACTTTCATCAAAATATGAGCATCTTCTTGATGATAACGATAAGTACGGCTATCTGATTCTGGGAAGAAACGCCCCACGGAAGATCCTTCCATCACTGCCGCATTATCTTTATAAGCAGATAACACATAGTCTGGCGTCGTTTCAAAGGTGTTTTTAATCATTTTAAACAGCGATTTAGGCTGTTTTTCACCATCAATGATCCAATCTGCATTAAAAATTTTATGGCGGCAGTGTTCTGAGTTTGCCTGTGCAAACATATACAGTTCAACATCCGTTGGGTTGCGTTTTAACTCAGTGAATGCATTTAGAAGGTAATCAATTTCATCATCAGCAAGTGCTAACCCCATTTCTACGTTAGCTTTTTCGAGGGCAGTTCGGCCATGACGACTGATATCAATAACTTTCATTGGTGCGGGTTGATGATGAACAAACAGTGCCTCAGCTTGCTCAAAAGAGCCAAAAACACTCTCCATCATGCGGTCATGTAGTAGCGCTGCAACGTCTAGCCACTGTGCTTGTGATAGTGAATCGGCTTGCACATAGTAAGCAATACCACGTTCAATTCTTTCGACCTGAGATAAACCACAATTGTGAGCAATATCTGTCGCTTTAGATGACCAAGGAGAAATTGTTCCTGGGCGTGGTGTCACTAATATGAGTTTACCAAAAGGCTCGTGCTCCGCGAGAGAAGGACCGTATTTCAGCAAACTACGCAGTTTGCCTTGCTCGCTTTCACTTAAAGGCGCTGATAGTTCAGCAAAGTGCATATATTCAGCATAAATATCCGTAACAGGAAGCTGTTTTTCAGCAAACAACGCCAACAGGCGAGCAATACGAAATGCTGATAGAGCAGGTGAACCACGCAAAATTTCCATAGTCTTAAATTCTCTCATTTAAACGCCAGCCCTGATCATAAAAGCAGGGGAACCGGAACACATTATAGAGCAATGCGAATCAATACGAAACCGTTTGCGTGACTAAAAATAAAGCAAACCGTTAAAAATTATTAGGAACGAAATAGCACAATATTGGTTGCACGGATCATAATTGTTGAGCAAAATGTCCAAACACTGGAAATATAACCATTACTTATAACAATTTTTATTACAACACCGGCATACAAACACCCACAATTTTCTGGGCGATTGAGAGATAGCAACATTCATCTATTGACTCGCTTGGATAGCAGCTTCGATTGCTAAACAGTGCAAAGCAATCTGGACTTGAAGTATAAAGGGTATACATACGAGATATTTTTTTTGAATAACATCAAGGTTAATTATTTCATTATTGGGATTATTGCGCTTGTTGCGGCCATGATTATCGGACTGAATCTCCGCTGGCCCAATACACAAAATAATCAACTCTATCAAATCCTCTCTCGAGGTGAATTGCGAGTCAGCGCGATTAGCTCCCCCCTGATTTATCTTGACGATGAAGCGAATCTGCATGGTTTTGATTATGAGCTTGTACAAAGCTTTGCCGATTACCTCGGCGTAAAACTAATCATCACCATGAGACCCACCGTCGAGCTTATTTTTGATGATATTGAAGAGGGGAATGCAGATATCGGGGTTGCTGGTCTGCTCTATAATAAAGATAGATTACAAAAAATGAAAACTGGGCCAAGCTACCTAAATGTGACACAGCAATTGGTCTACCGAAAAGGTTCTACTCGCCCTAAGAGCTTTAATGATATTAAAGGAAAATTGGTGGTTATGGCAGGCTCTGCACACGCTAGCACCCTCAAATCATTAGCCGGTAAATACCCAGAGCTGACTTGGCAAGAAACTACCGAATACACAACCAATCAATTGTTAGAAATGGTTGCCGAAGGGCTGATTGACTATACACTTGAAGATTCAATTTCCGTTGCCCTCCAACAACGCATTCATCCAGAAATTGCTGTTGGATTCGATTTAGTCGATGATCACGCCATTACTTGGTATATGAAACGTCTTAATGACGATAGCCTAAACGCTGCTCTTCTCGACTTTTTCAATGTCAGTAATGAAATAGACTTACTCGCAAGACTTGATGAAAAATATTTCAGTCACGTTAGTTCATTCGATTATTTTGATACCATTTCATTTATTAACGCTATCAACAAAAAACTGCCCAATTATCAGCCACTATTTGAAAAATATGCCACGACCCTTGATTGGAAACTCTTAGCCGCTATTGCATGGCAAGAATCCCATTGGGATCCTTTGGCTACCTCACCAACAGGTGTACGTGGACTAATGATGCTTACAAAACCAACGGCGGAAACCATGGGTGTCGCTGATAGGTTAGACGCTGAGGAGAGTATTAAAGGAGGAGCTGCCTATCTCGAATATCTGATGCAGCGCCTGCCAGTATCCATTGCTGATGACGATAGAATTTGGTTTGCTTTAGCCGCCTATAATATGGGCTATGGCCACATGCAAGATGTTAGAAAGCTAACTGAAATGCAAGGAGGTGATCCTGACCGCTGGCTAGATGTGAAATCAAGGTTACCTCTTCTAACACAAAAAAAATATTATTCTCAACTTAACTATGGTTACGCACGGGGTCACGAAGCCTACCGCTATGTTGAAAATATTCGCCGCTACCATCAAAGTTTGGTTGGGTATTTACAAAACCAAGATAAAAAACAGCGTGCACTAGCGATTGCGGAAAAATCGCTCATTTTATTTCCGCCTCTTACAACGCCTAACGAGCAGAAGCAGGCTGTTGAAAATGCAGACACCGCAAAACAGGATGATGTGACCTCAAACGCACCACAAGCATCTTCAACACAAAATCCCCACCAAGAAAAGGTTAGCCTAAAACACGTTCAATCTACCCCAGTACAGCAGAAGTTACCCGCTATTCCCCCGAAGGATACGCTCACTTTGGGGCAATATTTTCTTTCGCCCCATACACAGGAAGGCTCCCATGCCAAGGAGCCTACAGAGCCAGTAACAACAAATAATTAGAAACTTAATCATAGCTAATCAGTATGAAAGAGGGATTAAGGTGATTTTTGCTGCTGACATCCTCCGCACTCACCTTCTGTTTGCGCCAACATCTGTTTCTGCGCTTTCTTTTGCGCTCTACGCATTTTAAAAAAATTACTTAACATCGCTGAGCAGGTTTCTTCTAAAACCCCGCCCTTCACATCCACATAATGATTTAATCCGGGGCGCTCTAAGATATTAATAAATGAACCGCAAGCACCGGTTTTAAAGTCTCTCGCCCCATAGACTAAACGCCCTATTCGACTATGTACTAATGCGCCAGCACACATAATGCATGGCTCCAACGTTACATAAAGTGTTGTGTCTAATAATCGGTAATTACTAAGCGCACGACCACCTTGCTGTAACACCATTATTTCTGCGTGAGCTGTAGGATCATGACTTTCGATTGAACGATTCCAACCCGATGCAATTAATTGATTATCTTTCACTAATAGAGCACCAACAGGTATTTCTCCTGCATCTTGAGCATTTTTCGCCAATTCTAAAGCGCGCTTCATCCAAAACTCATCAACTTCGGCTTGTGTCACAGCAACCTCTAATCTATCTATTTAAATAGATTATACCGTAAATTATTTGAGTTGCTGTAGGGCGGTAATGAGGAAATTTATCAATCACTGCATAGAGAGGAAGTTACCGTGGTTTTGATATGCCACGATAACTGATAAATAGACAACAGTGTGAACAAGGCAAAATCTCGCCTTAATTACTAAAAATCGCTAATTTTGCAGCAAACCCCATAAAAAAGCTTCCTACCGCACAGTTACCCAATTTAGCCAATATTTGTTTTTCACGTAAAAAACGCGCGATAAGATAACCACTAAAAATCAGCAGACTAAGATAAATAAAGCTGACAAGCTCCAAAATAGACGCGAGCACCAGATATGGAACCCAAGCGTGCGAGTAATTAAAGTCAATAAATTGAATAAAAAAGGAGATATAAAATAGAATCGCTTTTGGATTAGTTAAGCTTAGGATCAACGCACGCGTAAAAATTTTCTCTGATTTAACCACCATTGGCTCAGTATCTGAACTTGCTAATTTTTTTTGCTTAAAAGTCGCATAAAGAATTTTGCAACCTAAGTACAACAGGTACGCCGCGCCTAAATACCTTACGACCATAAAAAGTGTAGGTGACGCTTTTATCACTGACGCAACCCCAATAAATGAGAGAAAAATGAGTATTGCATCACCGGTAAATACGCCTAATGCTGCCCGATACCCTGCTTGAGTACCATGAGATGTACTTGATTTTAAAACATATAATGAATTTGGTCCCGGCACTATGATGATAAAAATCAACCCTGCCATATAAGTCCAGAAATTCAAAACACCAAAACTTTCAAACATAATGAAAACCTTAACCATTTTTTTCTTATTACTATCACAATCTTAACCAGTTGTGAATATTTATAAATTCAATTATTACCATAATATTTAAAAATATGAAATAAGCTAATAATAATGATTATTTTTAAATATGCCTTATTTTCATAATATCAAAGTGCTTATAAACAATTTAACTTACTAATAAATAAAGGAGCTGATATGTCTCTGATCCAATCAGGTATTCAAGCGGGTATATTTGAACAGTTTTACCCAACCACGCTTGTCTACACTGCTGCAAAAAAAATATTCTTCTTAGGCCATACTCCTCAAGATAAGGCCTACTTTATTTATAATGTTAGTGATAAAGGGATTATTGATACAAGTGCTCCTATCCATAAAGGGAAATTAAACAGCTACCTTAGCAATCTACAATATGTACAAGATTTAACGCTGAATAAACAGTATATTTATGGTTATAATTTAGAAGAAAAGACCATTCAATTCTTTGTTGTTTTAGATAATGGCAATCTTGAAAATGTTTACGACTTTACTTTTAACGCTAACGGCATGCAAATTAGAACAGCGTCGTTCTTCGTTATCAACGGCATTTTATACTATTACTACCAGTATGAAAAATCAAAAAATTGGGAATCATTCTCTGTCGTAATTGTAAAATAATAGTTTTTGATAGCTAAAGAGTTCCTTTTAAGGATTGGTAACCCCAATCCTTTATTTTAAAAGTTATCTCTTATATAAGATTAAAGCAACCACACTAAATAAGATAATTTTAGATAAGCCTTACAGTCAGCGTTTTCAATATTAATTAACCCGATAAATAATAAAACCCCACCGTCTAAAGTTTATAATCACTGTAATGCCAAACCTTTAATTCATAAAAAACCAATGATATATAATAAAGAATACCAAATAATAAAAAATTGTACATCTAAAAAACAGGCTAACTTAATACAATCGACTTCGATGTGTTTATTCTATTTTTCCCTATTAAATAGAGATAGCTCATAATCTCTAAGATAATATTACTAATACACATTCTATTTAGCACATAATAATAAATGTTATCATATTGAACAATGTTTATTATCTTTGCTATGGAAATTATAGCCACGCTTATCCCTTTTCCAGTTATGCATAATAAATAATACAATTTTTTAACATAAAAAGAAGATGTTAGGTGAAATTGATAGAATTAGTATTTAATTTCCCTATTTCCGTGTAGAATTAGTCACCTCATTAGAATTATTTATGGTAACAGATTTAACTGATTGAAATGGCACTATTAATTACTAAAAAATGTATCAATTGCGATATGTGCGAACCCGAATGCCCTAATAATGCTATCTATATGGGTGACGAAATTTATGAAATCGATGCAGACCTCTGCACTGAATGTGTCGGCCACTATGATAAACCGACCTGTCAATCGGTTTGCCCTATCAACAATACGATTATCACAGACCCACAACATATTGAAACACAAGAACAATTATGGGATAAGTTTGTCATGATCCATCATGCTGATAAAATTTAGCCTATTAGCACTTTCTACCTGTTCCCTGACACTTACTCACGACCCAGCGCTATCGCTGAGTGTTGATTACCCCCGCCGCATAACGGCGAGGTATCATCCTCTTCTTATCAAATATGCCCTCTGGATAAGAAGAGTTATTGAGCCTATTGTGTGTCAATTACACACTTTCAATAATCACTGTCGCAGCGGCATAATGGCGCTCATCCGTAATAGATACGTGAATATGCGTTACGTTCATACGCTGCGCTAGTTTTTCAGCCTCCCCCACCAATGTTAGTAGCGGTTTCCCCAAAGAGTCATTACTGACTTCAAATTGGTTAAAGGCCAATCCATTACGAATTCCGGTACCGAGCGCCTTAGCTGCCGCCTCTTTAACCGCAAAACGTTTTGCTAAGAAACGAGCTGGCTGAGCTTGTTGTTGAAACTGCGCAAATTCATTTTCAGTCAATATCCGTTTCGCTAAGCTGTCAGCTGAACGTTTAATCACCGCTTCTATTCGGGCTATTTCAACAATATCCGTACCAAGACCTACGATTGCCATTAGTAACGCGCTTCTCTGAGTAGTTTTTTCATATCTGCCACCGCATTCGCTAGGCCGCTAAATAACGCTCGCCCAATAATGGCATGCCCGATATTCAATTCATAAATTTCAGGTAATAGCGCGATCCGCTGAACATTATGATAAGTTAAACCATGGCCCGCATTTACTTTTAGGCCTTTCCCTGCCGCATAAGCTACGCCATCACGAATTCGACGATATTCGATTTCTTGTTCTTGCTCCGTTTTCGCATCTGCATATGCACCTGTATGTATCTCAATAAATGGTGCACCTGCTGCTTGCGCCGCATCAATTTGAGTGTGATCAGCATCAATAAACAGAGATACTTGAATACCGGCTTCAGTCAAGCGTTTAACAGCATCAGTAATTTTGGGTAATTGCCCCGCCACATCAAGCCCCCCTTCCGTCGTGACCTCTTCACGCTTTTCAGGTACTAGGCAGCAAAATGCAGGCTTCACTCGACATGCAATGTTAATCATTTCCTCTGTCACTGCCATTTCAAGGTTCATTCTGGTTTGAATAGTCTCTTTTAGCAGCTCAATATCCCTATCAGTAATATGGCGGCGATCTTCTCGCAAATGCACAGTAATACCATCAGCTCCTGCTTGTTCTGCAACAAATGCGGCTTGTACAGGATCAGGATACTGTGTTCCCCGTGCATTTCTCACTGTTGCGATATGATCTATGTTTACACCTAACAAAAGCTCAGCCATTTTTCACTCCCTATCATAAATACAGTCAAGTACGCTCAATGCCCCTATCCTACTGCAATTTAATATTGAGTGGGAATAAATCTCTATCGCTTCGAGCGCCTTTCCATATTTTGACGACTTTTTCAGCAAACTTATTAGATTTTGGGAAGCGGCTCGTAAAATATCGGCGTGGTGCAGATTTTGATTTGGCATACTGACCATTGTCGGTCACACTTAGCTCATGATTTTGGTGTATTACCAACAGGGGGCTTAGTAAATTGTCGGAATAGTTCGCGGCTCTTTAGCGGTTTTCCACCTAAATAGGGTTTCAAGGCTATACGAGTAAAGCGTTTAGCCGCTCTCAGTGTGTCACTGTCGGGGAATTCGCGTGCTGCCAAGGCTTTAAGGTGTTTACCAGTAAAACTAAGTTGGTCGATGACTAAACTACCAATAAAACCTTTTTCTTCTCGATAACGGTAAGTCATTGTGTCTGAAACAGGCTCGCCACTACCTGCGCAATGAAGAAAATCAACACCGTAACCAAGGTAGGATAACAAGGCTAGCTCAAATTGGCGTAACGCAGCTTCAGGTGTGTGTTCACTAGCAGCAAGTAATTGTAAGCAAGAAAGGTAATCAAAGAATAATGCTGAATACGGAGTACCAAATTCAATGACTCTCGTCACTAATTCATTGAGATATAACCCACTATAAAGTACGGTTCCCGTTAGTGGTAATGAGAGTGAAATAGGATCTGCATGGGTTAATGTTTTAATCTCACCTTTGCCACCCCAGCGGATTAACAAAGGTGTAAAGGGCTGCAAGCAGCCCCTAAAAGGTGAACGGTTTCGGCGAGCCCCTTTTGCTAATAAGCGGATTTTGCCTTCCCCTTCAGTGAAGAAATCGACTAATAAGCTCGTTTCACTAAAGGGTCTAGAATGGAGTACAAACGCACGTTGCCAGCCACTCACAATTTCACCAATAAATTTATTTTAGGTCATCAACATAGCCTAAGCTGCGTAATGCACGTTCATCATCCGCCCAGCCAGCTTTCACTTTAACCCACAGTTCAAGGTGTACTTTGGTATCAAACAGCTTTTCCATATCGATGCGGGCTTCCGTACCGATTGTTTTAAGCTTACTACCTTTATTACCAATCACCATTTTCTTTTGGCCTTCACGTTCAACAAGGATCAAGCCATTGATATGGTATCCTCCCCTTTCCATCATTTTGAACTGCTCAATTTCAACAGTCACAGAATAAGGAAGTTCATCACCTAAGAAACGCATCAATTTTTCACGAATGATTTCTGATGCCATAAATCGCTGAGAGCGGTCGGTAATATAATCTTCAGGGAAGTGATGCTCAGCTTCAGGAATGTGCTGCTTAACAATTTTTGCAATCGTATCAACGCCTTTACCTTTTTCAGCACTAATTGGCACAACGTCCAAAAAGTTCATTTTTTGGCTGACAAAGCCAATATGCGGTAACAGCACTGTTTTATCCGTGACATTATCAATTTTGTTAATTGCTAAAATCACAGGGCAGCGAAGACCTTTTAATTTGTTGAGTACCATTTCATCGTCGTCAGTCCAATTCGTGCCTTCTACGACAAAAATAACTAGCTCAACATCCCCTATTGAACTTGAAGCTGCACGGTTCATCAAACGATTGATTGCTCGTTTTTCTTCAATATGCAGGCCTGGCGTATCCACATAGATGATTTGATATTCATCTTCAGTATGGATCCCCATAATACGGTGGCGCGTCGTTTGAGGCTTTCTCGACGTAATTGAAACTTTTTGCCCCAATAGCTGGTTTAATAGCGTTGACTTACCGACATTTGGTCGCCCAACAATAGCTACAAAGCCACAGTGGGGTAATTTTTCACTCATTCAATCTCCAAAATTTTCAATGCTTGCTCCGCAGCGGCCTGCTCAGCTTTACGTCGACTTGAACCAACCCCGTTAATAGGTTGTTCAATACCACTGACTTGGCAGTGGATAGTAAATTCCTGATCATGAGCCTCACCTTTAACTTGGACAACGATATAGTTAGGCAAAGGCAAATGACGCCCCTGTAGATATTCTTGTAGTCTCGTTTTCGGGTCCTTTTGCTTGTCACCCGGGCTGATTTCATTCAACCTAGTTTGATACCAATCTAAAATAATTTTTTCTATTGTTTGGATATCACTATCGAGAAAGATCCCCCCGATCAATGCTTCCACTGTATCAGCGAGGATAGATTCACGGCGGAAACCGCCACTTTTTAGTTCGCCTGGCCCTAAACGTAAACACTCGCCAAGCTCAAATTCACGAGCAATTTCCGCCAGTGTATTTCCGCGCACTAGCGTTGCTCTCATGCGACTCATATCTCCTTCATCCACTTTCGGGAAGCGATGATATAAATCATTTGCGATCACAAAACTTAAAATAGAATCGCCAAGGAACTCTAGGCGCTCGTTATGCTTACTGTTTGCACTGCGATGCGTAAGCGCCTGAATTAAAAGATCGTGTTGATTAAACTTATAACCAAGTTTTCGTTGCAATTGCTCAAGTAAAGAGGGGTTCATGCGCGTTCAGCCATTTCTCTGATTGACAAAAAAGCACACGCAACAGACCTGTAAAAAACAAAACTGTTGCGTTTGCACTGACTCTTAACGCTTTTATCTTTCATTTATATAATAGAACTAAGCTTAAAATTCAGCATAACACTATTAATGAATAAAATGATAAGAGTTAATTAAGAAGCCAATAAATATTAATTTAAATTATATTGTACACTGAGATAAACAATAATGCTTCGGTTTATACGGGTTTTCACACGAAAACCCGTATAAATCTACCTTATGAACCTAGTGGCCCAATTCGGCTAAAGCGAATACCTGTCGGCCATTCACCTTCTTGTTTCTCAAGACTTAGCCAGATAAATACAGCGCGACCAACCAAATTTTGTTCCGGAACAAAGCCCCACATACGGCTGTCTGAGCTGTTATCTCGGTTATCCCCCATCATGAAGTAGTGTTTCTCAGGTACAATCCACTCATTTGGCGGCATATTAGGCTGTATGTAACGAGATTCCGTAATGGCCTGACGAATAATCAGAATCTGGTGCTCGACGGTATCAAGAGTTTCACTTCTTTGATATTGACGTAATGCATTTCTTGGCAATGGTTCGTCAAGAGGAATTTCATAGTTACCTTTTTGGCTATCGACCAAAGACTCCACATTGAAAAACATGGTCCACTCACTCGGCGCTAACGGACCATATTTTATTGGAAGTTGTTTCGTACAGTTATTATCTGCGCAATTCGGATAAATTGTCAGCTCTTTAGCGTTTGGATCATAAACAATTTTATCCCCCGGTAAGCCAATAACCCGTTTTACATAATCAATTGTTGGATTTTCTGGATATTTAAATACGGCAATATCACCACGCGCAGGTTTTCCCGTTTTAATTAACGTCGTTTGCGTAATGGGATCTTTTAGACCATAAGCAAACTTCTCAACCAGCATAAAATCCCCAACCAACAACGTTGGCATCATTGACCCAGATGGAATTTGAAAGGGTTCATAAATAAATGAACGAACCACCAATACAATCGCTAATACTGGGAAAATCGAGGAGCCTGTTTCAACCCACGATGGACGGCGTACAGCTTTATCCATCTCATCTTGAGTTAATGAGCCTTGACTCACTTCCTGTATATGTTTGAGCTTTTTCTTCCGCTCAGGCGAAAATTTAAAGCGATCTAAACACCAAATAATCCCCGTAATCACTGTCGCCAGTGTTAGGATCAAGGCAAAGGTGTTAGCCATTGAGACTCCTTGTAATTTTAGTTGTCTTTACCAACATGCAAAATAGCGAGGAAAGCTTCTTGAGGTAATTCAACATTACCCACTTGCTTCATGCGCTTCTTACCTTCCTTCTGCTTCTGCAACAGTTTCTTCTTACGGCTAACATCACCACCATAACATTTAGCCAGTACGTTTTTACGCAATTGTTTAACGGTAGAGCGAGCAATAATATGGTTACCAATTGCAGCTTGGATCGCGATATCAAACTGTTGACGAGGGATTAAATCCTTCATTTTTTCAACCAATTCACGACCACGATACTGTGAGTTAGCTCGGTGAGTGATCAATGCCAAGGCATCCACACGCTCGCCGTTGATCATAACATCAACACGAACCATGTCTGACGTTTGGAAACGCTTAAATGCATAATCCAAAGAAGCATAACCACGAGATGTTGATTTCAAGCGATCAAAGAAATCCAATACCACTTCTGACATTGGAATATCATACGTTAATGAAACTTGATTACCATGATAGACCATATTTGTCTGAACGCCGCGTTTTTCCACACAAAGTGTAATAACGTTGCCAAGATACTCTTTAGGCATCAGCATGTGACATTCAGCAATTGGCTCACGCAACTCTTCGATATTATTCAATGGTGGCAACTTAGCGGGGCTATCGACATAAACGATTTCACCGTTCGTTTGCACAACTTCATACACAACGGTCGGAGCCGTGGTGATCAGATCTAAATTGTATTCACGCTCTAAGCGCTCTTGAATGATCTCCATATGCAGCAGGCCAAGGAACCCGCAACGGAATCCGAAGCCAAGAGCACTAGAGGTTTCAGGCTCATAAAAGAGTGACGCATCATTCAAGCTCAACTTGCCTAGTGCATCACGGAATGCTTCATAATCGTCTGAACTGACTGGGAATAAACCTGCATAAACTTGAGGTTTAACTTTTTTAAACCCAGGTAATGCTTTATCAGCAGGATTACGAGCGCCCGTTAAAGTATCCCCGACAGGTGCCCCTGTGATATCTTTAATCGCACACACTAACCAACCAACTTCACCGCAACTGAGAGAGTCGCGATCAATTTGTTTTGGTGTGAAAATACCAAGACGATCCGCGTTGTACACTTGGCCCGTGCTCATCACCTTAATTTTATCGCCTTTGCGTAACGTACCGTTTTTAATACGGATAAGTGATACAACACCTAAATAATTATCAAACCATGAGTCGATAATAAGCGCCTGTAAAGGTGCCTCTGCGTCACCTTCTGGCGCAGGGATAGATTGCACTAAACGCTCAATAACATCTTGAACGCCAATCCCCGTTTTTGCCGAGCAACGTACCGCATCATGCGCATCAATGCCCACAATATCTTCAATTTCTTCTGCAACGCGTTCAGGATCAGCCGCTGGTAAGTCGATTTTGTTCAACACAGGAACAACTTCAAGATCCATTTCAATCGCTGTATAGCAGTTAGCTAGCGTTTGAGCTTCAACCCCTTGCCCAGCATCAACAACGAGCAGCGCACCTTCACAGGCAGCTAATGAGCGTGATACTTCATAAGAGAAGTCAACGTGGCCTGGGGTATCGATAAAGTTCAATTGATAGGTCTCACCATCGGAGGCCTTATAATCCAGCGTCACACTTTGCGCTTTGATTGTAATTCCGCGTTCACGTTCTAAATCCATAGAGTCTAGAACCTGAGCCGCCATTTCTCTGTCCGTTAAACCACCACAAATCTGAATAATACGGTCAGACAACGTGGATTTACCATGGTCGATGTGAGCAATGATAGAAAAGTTTCTTATGTTATTGATTTTCAAGGTAATATCTTCTTTTAAATTGCCTACAAAATCAGCTCTGCATAAATAGGTATCGCAGAACTAAAATGCTATGATTATCACAAGATTACTAATTAGCTGCATTTTACATAGAAGATCTCTGTAACACAAAGGTTCAATGTAAAACAACTGTAAACTATGCGGGTTTTTGCTAGATAGGAGCGCTGAACTCGCCAAACCGCCTATCAAGCAAGGCGGTTTCACTCAGCAATCAACTTGAACTGACAGTTCGTTGGGGGGTAAGCCTATTTGTAAGATAACTGGTTGAAATGCAGTCTCATCCCGCCAATAAGAGGCGATTTTACGCGCTAAAAAGAAGCCTAAAAAGCCACCAGCGACACCAGAAAGAGCAACCCAGACTTGTTCAAACCCCGCTAATTGTACTAACGCTGCAACCAGAAATAGGCCAATCAACGGGGTTAAATAAACGAGCATAGCAGAGCGCAGCAAACTCCCTTCAGGAATTCCAACCTCCACTTTTTGCCCAACAACTAAAGGTTGCTCAATGTCAACTTCGAGCTGATGTTCGGTATTTGGCCCTATTTTACTCAATGCGTATGAACCACATGCCGCGCGCGCGCTACAGCTACCACACCCAGAAGAAGCCCCATAACGCAATAACGCCCTTCCTTGGTGCCAACGAATAACTGTTGCCCACTCTTTTATCATCATCTACTCCTGAAAACGAATGCTTGCAGCGACTTGCTGTGCCGTTGATAACGGCAGTTCACCTATTATGGTAATCACATTTTGTTTCTGAGTCATTGTATAAATTGTGCGGCGGCCATTTTGGACTGGTTGTTCTAAAGGCAAGCCTTGCTCAGCTTTAGTGACATTAACCGAAAAAGTGAATAAGCCATCACTAAATAATGCGCTCTCTACCTCATCATTTTCGGCAAGTTTACGTTTTGAACGAGAGACTTCTTCAAACCCAGGAGGTAAAAGTCCAACACGCCATTTAAATGACGGACGATTATCCTGAGGGGAGACTAGCAGCGGTGGTAAATTAATCTTACTTAAATTCACCAGAGAGTCATTCACCGTTTTGCTGTCTAGCACTGTTGAAATGACGCGAAACTGTTCTAACGTTTGGTTATTGTTATCTAAGAGATCGACCCGTAATGGCAACTTATTTTCTTCATCAATCAGAAGAACATAATTAAAACGAGAGTTATCTTTAGAAATAATGCGAATGACGAGTGAAGGCTTATCACCGATATGGGTTCGCCCCGCATCGATAAAATTATAGTACGGTTTGATTTTGTCATAATCAGCAAATAATACCGAAGGCAAATTATCGACAATATGCTTCCCATTTAAGCTGAAGGCATCAAAACCGGGTTCAAAATAACTGATCCTTTCCCCTTTTTGCACTATTTCACGCCGCGTAGAATCCATTTGGATCATTTGAGAGACAGGAACATTATTAATGATCCCATGTCGATAACGGACAGGCACGATGCTTCTGGGACTAAAGGACATAAAAGACATTTCGTAGGAAAGATTTTGGGCAGCGCTCCCCATCTCTTTAAAGAGAGCTTCGGCATCTTGTTGAGATGCCGAAGCTTGATTAGATAAAATCAGGCTGCCCGCCAGGCAGATGACGGATAACCACTTATTCATTAGCGCGCTTTAGCTCCAGCGGGTGCTGTAGTAATATCATCATTATCATGATATTGCTGATTAAGCATTGAACGTCTTTCAATTTCATATTGCTGTAGCATTGCATTTACACGCTGATTTTGTTGCTCAACTTGTTGCATTTGTTGCTCGTTACCAAAAAGTTGACCATCAGAGAAATTTAAACTCACAGGTGCGCCTGCTCCAACGGGAACGGTGTTAAACACAGGTTCATCAATCACCGATTCCGTTGAATTACTTTGATTATACTGCTGCACCCCAACGATAACAGCAAGGGATACACATGCTGCAACACCAATTTGGGTGATTTGACTTGCCCATGGACGAATTTTTTGCCAGAACGGCATCGCGCCCCATGTTGCAGGTTCAGGCTGTGACTCAACAACTACCTGAGGATTAATACGCACAACTTCATTCTCTAATGCTGCGGCGACTTTACCCGCTATGTCAAAATTGATGACATCAGGTGTGTCATTACGCAGAGTATCACGAATAAGATGATAGCTCTCCCAACGTTTTTGTAACGTTGAATCACATGAAATGGCATTTAACAGTTCTACATCTAGAACTTCGCCATCCATCATTGCGGAAAGTTTCTCTCTTTGCATGCCCGAATACCTTCAGTTAATTGCATCACAATTACAGTTTAATGCCCTGATTTCGCTATTTTTTGCACGTTATCTTGTGTTCCAAAAAACAATTCAATAAACACAAACATATTAGTGCTGCTGGATCAGTGGCTGTACTTTATTATCAATAGCTTCTCTTGCTCTAAAGATACGCGAACGCACGGTGCCTACAGGACAATCCATGATCTCGGCGATCTCTTCATAGCTTAAACCATCAAGTTCTCTGAGTGTTATTGCCATTTTTAAATCTTCAGGTAACGACTCAATGGTTCGAAAAACTACTTTCTTCAATTCATCAGACAACATTAAGTTCTCTGGGTTCGATATTTCTTTCAAAGCGCTTGCAGTTTCGTAGTTTTCTGCATCGCTTGCTTCAAGATCTGACGCGGGTGGGCGCCTATCTTGAGCGACTAAATAATTTTTAGCCGTGTTTACCGCAATACGATATAGCCAAGTATAAAAAGCACTATCACCGCGAAACGACCCTATCGCACGATAAGCTTTGATAAAAGACTCCTGAGCAACGTCAGGTACATCCGCTTGTGGTACATAACGGGAAACCAAGCTTGCAACTTTGTGCTGGTATTTTACAACCAGTAAGTTGAACGCTTTTTGATCGCCCTTTTGGACTTTTTCGACCAACATCTGGTCCGTTAGTTGCTCGCTCATTACTGGGAAAATCTCCCGCGCTCAGGCTGTAAATTTGTTAACTTGATCATGTCTCCCTTCCTAAAGCAAGCGTTACTTTGAGTAGTAAAAACAAGTGAAGTTCAATTTAATACATAAAAATAGTAAAAAATTGACAAAAAACCGTGTGACTACCGATAGAGGATCTAAGTGATCCTAATTAATTTATCGCTAATTTATACATTATTCTACGTATCACACCGCTTTATTTACCCTAAGTACCAAACCTGACTCAACCCCCTAGTAGATATACAAGGCTGAACGCTATTTCACAAATAGCATTGCCAAGCCTGATAGGCTAACATGAAACTTCCAATAGATACTATACTGTGACTGCTCTCTGCCGTAAACGGCTAGGCCTGCCACTTCTTAGGGCGCAACCGTCTGTATAACGGGTTTTATGCTGCCCCTTATGGGTAGAAACGACGAGTATATACAACATGCAAACACTTATGAACGATCCCACACAGCATTACACTGATATTCTGATTATTGGCAGCGGTGTCGCTGGGCTTTCCGCCGCTTTACGACTTGCTCCTTTTCATAAAGTTACTCTCCTAAGTAAAAGCACACTCAATGAAGGGGCTTCTTATTACGCACAAGGTGGAATTGCAGCCGTTTTCGATAATACCGACAGCATTGAATCCCATGTAGAAGATACTTTAATTGCAGGCGCAGGTATTTGTGAAAGAGAGGCCGTCGAATTTATCGCCTCGAATGCCAAAGAGTGCGTTCAGTGGTTAATTGATCAAGGCGTACTATTTGACACGGAAGTGACTGAAACAGGTGAAACCCAATATCACCTCACTCGCGAAGGTGGACACAGCCATCGCAGGATCCTTCATCATGCAGATGCAACTGGCAAAGAGGTTGAAACGACTCTCGTCAACCTCGCTTTTGCGCATCCGAATATCCATGTTAAAGAGCGCTATAATGCGGTTGATCTCATTCGCTCCGATAAGATCGGATTAGCAGGCGAAAGCCGTATTGTCGGTGCCTATGTTTGGAATCGGCAAAAAGAGCACGTTGAAACGATCCGAGCAAAAATCGTTGTTTTGGCTACAGGCGGCGCCGCAAAAGTCTATCAATACACAACAAATCCCGACATCTCTTCTGGGGATGGCATTGCGATGGCATGGCGTATTGGATGTAGTGTCGCTAACTTAGAATTCAATCAATTTCATCCAACCTGCCTCTTTCATCCGCAAGCTCGCAATTTTCTATTAACGGAAGCCTTACGTGGTGAAGGAGCCTATTTGAAACGCCCTGATGGAAGCCGTTTCATGCCCGACTATGATCCACGCTGTGAATTAGCGCCGAGAGACATTGTTGCGAGAGCGATCGATCATGAAATGAAACGCTTAGGTGCTGATTGCATGTACCTTGATATTAGCCATAAACCCGCTGATTTTATTCAAAGCCACTTTCCTACCATCTATGAAAAACTGATAACACTTGGTTTGGATCTGACGAAAGAGCCGATCCCCATTGTACCCGCAGCCCATTACACATGTGGCGGTGTCAGCGTCGATCAAAACGGTATGACCGATATCCCCAACCTTTATGCCATTGGTGAAGTCAGTTATACAGGGTTACACGGAGCCAACCGCATGGCATCTAACTCGCTGTTAGAGTGCCTCGTTTACGGATGGTCCGCCTCACAGCATATTTGCCATGCGATCACGCAGATCGAGGATATTCCCGTTCTCCCTGAATGGGATGATAGCCGTGTACACAACTCAGATGAGCAAGTTGTGATTCAACATAACTGGCATGAGCTACGCCTATTTATGTGGGATTATATGGGGATCGTACGAACCACTAAGCGTTTAGAACGCGCCTTGCGACGCATCCATTTGTTACAGCAAGAAATTCACGACTATTATGCCAATTTCCGTATTTCTAATAACTTACTTGAACTGAGAAACCTCGTCCAAGTGGCTGAACTGATGGTTCGCTGCGCTTTAGAGCGTAAAGAGAGCCGCGGGCTACACTATACGTTAGACTACCCTGATCTGCTGGAGCATTCAGGCCCCACCGTACTCAAACCGTAATCTCATACCTAGCCAACCTGAGGGTTGGCTATTAATATTTCAAATAAAAATCCCGAATAAGCCGCTGAAAGTCTTCAGTATAGATGTTATTGTCTGCTTCTTTTAACACTAACGTTGAAATTTCTGGCTCAACTAATTCCCGCTTTAATCCCAACAACATACGGTGAAATGGCGTCGTTGCTTTATCTCGAATATTAACGCGATAAGCAGTAAACCAGCCATTACGATGCGCCATAAGCTCAACTTTTTCACCGACATCATAGGGTAATACAAGGCAAAATAGGCCATCTGTGGTTAAACAATCCATCGCACTATCTAATAATGCCTGATGGGTTAACGTCGCGGTATAGCGAGCTTGCTCTCGTTGTTCACTACTGCATGATACTGATGGCTCAAAATAAGGTGGATTACTGACAATCAAATCATACGCTTTTTGCCTTGATACACTAAACTGCGTTATATCTTGCTCAAAAACCTGTAGCCTCTCTCCCCACTTTGACTCAGCGAAATTCTCCTGTGCCTGTTGAGCCGCTGCTTTATCTAGTTCAACAGCATCAACGGTCATTTGCTGATTGCGTTGTGCGAGCATTAGCGCAATGAGTCCACTGCCGCTCCCTATATCTAACGCCTTTTTAGCCTGCTGAACAGGTGCCCATGCGCCAAGTAATACTCCATCGGTTCCGACTTTCATAGCGCAACGGTCATGACCAACAAAAAACTGCTTAAAGGTAAAACCACCTTTGCGATAGCTTTTTTTCACGTTATTCAACCACTCTAAATCGTATATTAATCAATCAATCTTTCATTATGTGACAATTTAAGAATGCAAATTTTACACTTTTTCTACAAAATAATTCTCACATTATGAGAATATTATTTGAGCATCAAAATTTTTACTGCTAAGTTCGAAAAAAAGGGGATACCATGAACAGTATTAACAGGACATTGAATATTTTATCTTACAT
Organism: Providencia sp. PROV268; assembly: GCF_028477805.1. Classification (NCBI taxonomy): domain Bacteria; kingdom Pseudomonadati; phylum Pseudomonadota; class Gammaproteobacteria; order Enterobacterales; family Morganellaceae; genus Providencia; species Providencia sp. PROV268. The sequence goes on along the minus strand of NZ_JAMPLW010000019.1, from coordinate 69,175 downwards.
CACTGCAAGCGCGGCTCCGGTAACTCCGCAAGTGATTTCTAACGCATTAAATATTCCAGTTTCTACTGTTTATCGATTATTAGCCATTCTCATAAATTGGGAATTTGTGACCCATGCAAAACAATATGGCACTTACACTGTTGGTGCGCAGAGTATCAAAACTCAAGAAAAATACTATCACCACAGTTTACTCATGAATTCATCCCAACTAGAACTCCAAGCTCTGAGTAAAAAGACCCAAGAAACGGTCGCTATTATTACATCAAACCTATGTGAAACTATCTGTGTTGACATGATTGAGAGTTCACAAGCCTTACGCTGCTCTTTTGTCATTGGCCGTGGTAATACTCTAATTAAAGGCGCTAGCGCGAAAACCTTGCTCGCCTTTCGAGATGAAGACTACCAATCATTAGTATTTGAAACTCATAAAGAACAGTTACCCTCCCCTGAAAGTATAACGCAATTAAAAAATGCACTGATGCAAATCCGCCTGCAAGGATATGGCGTTTCATGCAGTGAAATAGATGAAGGAGTCTTAGGCGTTTCAGCCCCTATTTTTAAAGGAAACGATGTGATTGCCGTCGTCTCTGTGATGGCACCTGAATTTCGTTCAACCCATCGAGTTGACGAGTTTATCTCTGAGACCTGCAAAGCAGCTCATAACATGACTAAACTAATTAATATGGAGTAATTATGGCAGCACCTTTTATCTGGCAAGGCCGTACTGATGGTGATACTGAGGAGCACCTACGTATCCATCAAGTCATGAATAAAAATACCCCTGCACAGTTTGCTTTAATTGGTTTTGCATCTGACGAAGGCGTTAGGCGCAATAAAGGACGGCTCGGTGCCAAAGCAGGACCTGATGCAATCCGTCAGCAGTTAGCTGGCCTTCCGATACATCACCCCTTGTCCATCCGTGATGCCGGCACTGTTCGCTGTGACGATGGCGATTTAGAAGCAGCGCAACGTCGTCTTTCGGATGAACTTATCAATATTTTATCATCAAATCAGACCCCCATTGTTTTAGGTGGCGGTCATGAAGTGGCTTTTGCCAGCTTTCAAGGACTGTTTGACTTCATCGCTCAAACCCAGCCTACAAAAACAATAGGTATCATTAATTTTGATGCGCATTTTGATTTACGAACGGCACCTGAAGCCACTTCCGGCACACCTTTTTTACAATCGGCACACTTATGCCAGCAGCATCATCGCCCATTTAATTATCTCTGTTTAGGTATTGCTGATCATGGTAATACGAAAGTGTTATTTGATACGGCGGATAAATTAGGTTGCCAATATATTCGTGATAAAGAACTAAATCACAGTCAATTACCTAAGGCCATAGAGCGGCTTCAACAGTTTATTAATAACGTCGATTATTTATATGTAACCGTTGATCTGGATGTCTTTTCTGCCGCAATTGCGCCTGGAGTCAGCGCTCCCGCAGCGAAAGGGATCACTACTGAGATCTTTGATGAACTGTTTTCGATGATTAAAGCCAGCAACAAAATTGCACTCTTTGATATTGCAGAGTGCAACCCAGAATTCGATATCGATAATCATACTTCAAAATTAGCAGCTTATTTGATTTACCAATTTTTATTCTAATAAACACAATAACGCGACTGATAAATCGCCCGTCGACTCAATTTGTAGCGATATAACAATAACAGTATTTGAAAAAGTACTGACAAAAAATAAAGCGGCAATGATAGATCTCTAGCATGTTCTTCTTTAGTTAATCAGCTAAGTAGAAATAGGCTTTGGGATTTCAAAACTGTCGCTAGGCAGCGTACAAGCAACCTTTAAAGTATCAATAAGGGTGCGGTTAGCCGCTAAAGACGACAAATTGCGAAAGCGGGCACACCGGGAAAATTATATGACATTACAACTAGACACATTATCTACACTCCTGCTTACTGTATTGTGCCTGCTTATGGGCATCCATTTAAAAAAACGTATCGAATGGCTACAACGTTTTTGTATCCCATCCCCAGTAATTGGTGGCTTCTTAGTAAGCCTGATTATTTGGGGGCTAAAATCCTTTAATTTAGCTGAAATCCAATTTGACACGAGTTTGCAAACCTTCTTAATGGTTGCCTTCTTTACCACGATTGGTATTGATGGCAGCTTTCGCATTCTCAAAAACGGCGGTAAGCTCCTGTTTATTTATCTGTTTATTTGCTGGTTTACAGTGATCTTCCAAGATACGTTTGGTGCCGGACTGGCGCATTTATTAGGCATTGACCCAGTCATTGGCGTTATGGCAGGTGGTGTTTCATTAACAGGAGGCCATGGCGGTGCTGCTGCATTTGGTCAAATGGCAGAAGGCTTAGGTGTGCAGTCCGCGACGGTTGCGGCGATTGCAGCGGCAACTTTTGGTTTAATCACCGGTAGCCTACTAGGCGGCCCCATTGCCTCTTTCCTGATTAAAAAATATAAGGTGACCATCCAAGCAGATGAGTCAGTGCAAAGCCCAAAAGTAACAGAAACCATTGCAGGTAAGATTGAGTCCATTGACGCCCATGCCTTTTTGAAAATGCTCGCTTTGGTACTCGGGATCATGGTAATTGGTCAATTCGCATCTGCACAATTTACCAAAGCAACGGGCTTCTCTTTGCCTAGCTATGTCGGTGCTATGATTATTGCGATTATTATTCGTAATATTAATGACCAAGTTAACCTATTTAAAATCAACCAAAAATCTGTTGATTTAATTTCTGAGGTCTCTCTCGGCCTATTCTTAACCATGGCAATGATGTCGCTAAAAATTTGGGAGCTCAAAGACGTTGCCTTACCACTCTTTATTATTCTATTCGCCCAAGTGGTTGTCCTCGTTCTATTGGTTGTATTCGTGATCTTTAAACTTTTAGGCAAAGATTACGATGCCGCTGTTATGTGTGCTGGATTAATGGGGCATGGATTAGGAGCGACACCTAATGCAATGGCAAATATGTCCTCTGTGTGCGAACGCTATAAACATGTCTCAATGAAAGCGTTCATGATCGTTCCGCTAAGTGGTGCTGTTTTAATTGATTTAGTTGGTATCCCTTATCATACTTGGTTAATTAATATCCTCAGCTAACCCCCATCGCGTGCTTTTCACCTCGGAAAAGCACGCTTTCTGGCAATATCACTGCCCGTTGAAACTTAAAACAGGTACACTTTGCTAAAAGATCGATATTTTCTGATGAACAATTTGGCTAACCTGTTTATAATCAGCGCCCCAAATAGAGGTATATCATGACTGCAACCACATTTACTGAACTTGAACTCGATGAAAGCCTGATCAACGCGCTGGCAGACAAAGGCTATGAACGCCCAACTGCAATTCAGGCTGCCGCTATCCCTGCCGCAATGGATGGGCGTGACGTTTTAGGTTCAGCCCCTACTGGTACGGGTAAAACCGCCGCATTTTTGCTGCCAGCCATCCAACACTTACTTGACTTTCCAAGGAAAAAGTCCGGTCCTCCGCGAGTGCTGATATTAACACCAACGCGTGAGCTAGCCATGCAGGTTGCAGACCAAGCAAAAGAGTTATGTGCACATAACCATCTCGATATCGCTACGATTACAGGCGGTGTCGCGTATATGAACCATGCTGAAGTTTTTAGCGAAAACCAAGATATTGTTGTCGCGACAACAGGCCGCTTGCTTCAATACATCAAAGAAGAAAATTTTGACTGTCGCGCCGTTGAAATCCTGATCCTTGATGAAGCTGATCGCATGCTCGACATGGGCTTTGCCAATGACATTGAAACAATTGCAGGTGAAACACGCTGGCGTAAACAAACTATGCTGTTCTCTGCTACCCTTGAAGGCGAAGCTATTCGTGATTTTTCTGAACGACTGCTAGAAGATCCTGTTGAAATTGATGCCGAATCGTCTCGTCGCGAACGTAAAAAAATACAACAGTTTTACTATCGTGCCGATAATTTAGAACACAAAACAGCCTTGTTGTGCCATCTGCTAAAACAAGAGGATGTGACTAAATCCATTGTTTTTGTTCGTAAGCGTGAGCGTGTCCGTGAAGTCGTACAATGGTTACGAGATGCAGGTATTGAGTCTTGTTATCTTGAAGGAGAAATGGCTCAAGCGAAACGTAATGAAGCCGTTCGTCGTTTAGTGACAGGGCAAGTCAAAGTACTCGTAGCGACCGATGTTGCATCGCGAGGACTTGATATCGATAATGTCAGTCATGTCTTTAACTTTGACATGTCGCGCACCGCTGATGTGTATCTCCACCGTATTGGTCGTACCGGTCGTGCAGGCCGCAAAGGCACCGCTATTTCACTGATAGAAGCTCATGACTATCCGCTGTTCGGTAAAGTCAGCCGTTATATTGAAGACTCCATTAAAATGCGAGTCATCGATAGTCTACGCCCAAGCACCAAAGCACCTTCAGAATCTATGATGAATAAACCAAAACCATCTAAGAAAGTGCTCGCAAAACGTAAAGAGAAAAAGAAAAAAGAAGAAGAGTCCAAAAAGAAAACCAAAGTTCGTCATCGTGACAAAAAGAACATTGGCAAACGCCGTAAACCAAATTCCTCTTCTACGGCACCAACTCGCGATAACGCTGAATAATGCAACTAACGGGCTACGGCCCGTTTTTTATTGCATCATTATCATCTGCAATTTTTCACGCATTCTTTTTCCTTGCGCAGATAACATATCCACTTTAATCATATGGTTTACTAAAACATCACGGCAATCATACCCCTGATAGTTTTTAATACGCCAATCAGCACCTTGGCTCAGCAGAAACTCAGCAACTGATAACGCATGGCTCCCTAATGCATCATGTAACGATGTGTTACCTAAATCATCTACTGCGTTGATTTCTACCCCTTCAGCTAATAAAACTTCCAGTTGCTCTAACCTTCCTGACTGCGCCGCTAAATGCAAATAAGTGCGATTTTGTGGCAATGACGTTTTTCTGATTTCATCTGTATAAGCAGAACTCAGAAGAATTTTCATAAAGCGAGGATCAGTCGAACGAACGGCATACCCTAGTAGCTCATTAAAATTCGCTGGTTTATTTCTCATTGAAAGCAAGGTAGAAAATTCAGTCACATTGCCTTGCTTAATACTGTTTTCACAGCTGTTTTGCCAATCTGCCAGAGTGCTGTCATGACTCAATGCAAAATTGCAGCTAAATTCTTCTAACTGTGTATTAAAATCATCATTAACCATCGCCTGTTTATTTACCCACGGTGTAAAATGACACATCATTTTGAGAATTTTTGGCATCGTATGGGCGATAAAATTACGTGTTAACAGACGATGAGGGAGCCAATCCCGCCATGTTTTTTCCCCTTTATAGTAATCCAACACAATTTTGTTACCTAAGGCGGGAGGAAATGGCATTACTGACTGCAACAAATCTAACCAATCATAACGAACCACATAAAAGCGAACGAGACCATCCTTTGCCACTTGTTTTGCGGTGTCGTAATCCATACCAATCTGCTTGATAGTATTCGCAGAAACACCAGCAGAGCTAAAGGCGATGCAAGGTGTCTGGCTTGCAAGAGCTGCAAATGTGGCTAATCCGCCGCCTAAAGAGTGACCTATACAAATCATATTCCCTTTAGAGACCCGATGTAGAATGTTGGTTAAATTTACCGCTTGAAAATATTGCGGTTCAAAGTAGCCCAGCCCTTGTCGTAAATCAGCATAGAAATCAACGAGTTCATCAGAACCAGCAAAACTAATAATATACAAATCATTAAAGCGACAAATATTAGCTTCAAAACCTGTTGATTTATCGCGTAGTAAGCTTGGATCAATGCCAATTTCTTTGAGTTGCAGAGCATTAAGGCGCTCAACACCATGCAGATTTTTCCAATCTTTAAGATAGACCCCATAAGCAATTAACCCAATAAGATAATCATGCGATTGAGCATGTGGGCCTAAAAGTTGTTTTGGCGATAGCGTCTGCGTCCATTGATTTTGTTCAGAGCACAGTGCCAATACACCACTTTTTCTCTGATAGATATTAATGCTTTCTTTAATTAACGATATTTCATTTAATGAGTTAGTTTGGATACTCTGATTGATAGAAGACATAGACTCTCCCCATTGAAGATGTGATAAGGGAGATCATTAAAGGCGAAATTTCAGCAGGGAAAAAGAATGTACTTTATTAGAGAAGAATAAAAAAGCCATTGAATTCAATGGCTTTTTGAATTAATTTTAAACTAATACTTCTACCTTGAACAATACAACAATTACAGGCTTTCAGTAAAAGTACGAGTGATCACGTCACGTTGTTGTTCTGGTGTCAGAGAGTTAAAACGCACTGCATAACCAGAAACACGAATTGTTAACTGTGGATATTTTTCAGGGTTTTTCACCGCATCTTCTAAGGTTTCACGGCTTAAAACGTTGACATTAAGGTGTTGACCACCTTCAACACGGACTGTTGGCTTAACTTCTAAAGGTACTTCACGGTACTCAAAAGCACCTAACTCATCCTTAGCAACAATTTGTCCTTCGTTATAATCTGCTTTTGCACAAACACAACGCGCTTCATTTTTCTCTTCATCAAGTAACCAAAAAGAGTTCAATAGCGCTGCATTGTCAGTTTTAGTAATTTGAATACCAGTAATCATGTCGACCTCCACGTTCGGGTAGGATTGGGATCAATCCACTCATTTGACTGCCAATAAAATATTTGGTCTAACCAATGTTTCTACACACTATATACCAGCTAGAACCCTCAGCTTCTTTGATATTTATCAACAATTTCAAGGGGTAATTAACCGTCATTCACCCAACACTATGTTTTAAATCAATTTTTATTATTTATAAAAATCAATTTTTTTAGTTATTTTTAAAAAATTTTTTAATCAAATAGACAAAAGCTCGCCTTTATCTCTTGGGTCTTAAACTGTAAGCTTATAGACATAATTTGTTTGTTATAGGAATTTTCATGTCAAACACACCTACTTGGCACGACGTCATTGGCTCAGAAAAAACACAGGCTTATTTTAAAGACACGCTTGCCTATGTGGCGAACGAACGTCAAAAAGGAAAAATTATTTATCCCCCACAGCAAGATGTGTTTAACGCCTTTAGATATACCGAGCTTGCCGATGTTAAAGTCGTCATTTTGGGTCAAGATCCTTATCATGGTCCGGGTCAAGCCCATGGCTTATCTTTTTCGGTTCTTCCGGGAATTAAGCCCCCTCCCTCATTGGTCAATATGTACAAAGAGTTAGAAAACGACATCCCTGGGTTTAAACGCCCCAATCATGGCTATCTGCTGAGTTGGGCGCAACAAGGGGTGCTCTTGTTAAATACAGTATTAACCGTAGAGCAAGGCAATGCGCACTCTCATGCCCATTTAGGGTGGGAAACTTTTACAGATAAAGTGATTGCTGCCATTAATGAGCATAGAGAAGGCGTTGTTTTCTTGTTGTGGGGTTCACATGCCCAAAAGAAAGGCCGTATCATTGATACTAAGCGCCATCATGTACTAAAAGCCCCTCACCCATCGCCGTTGTCAGCTCACCGGGGTTTTTTAGGTTGTGGGCACTTCTCACAAACGAATCAACTATTGCAGCAGCAAGGGCTTGAAGCCATCGATTGGACGCCTGTTATCGAAGCTTAACTTTTTGAGTGACAAAAAAACCGGGTCGCTATTGCTCACCCGGTTTCAATTTAGTTATGCGTTAATTACTTAGAAACGATAACCATTGCAGGTCTTAATAAGCGACCGTTTAAAAGATAACCTTTTTGCATCACATCAATCACTTGGTTTGGTTGATGGTCAGGCGATTCAACCATTGTCATTGCTTGATGGACTTCAGGGTTAAAGGCCACATTGGACTCACCAACGACTTCAATACCAAATTTCCCGACAGCACTTAAAAAGGTTTTAAGAGTTAAATCTAAGCCTTCTAACATTGCTTTTGATGTTTCGCTTTCATGATCAGCGGCATCAATAGCACGTTCTAAGTTATCAATCACGGGTAACAACTCATTTGAAAACTTTTCAAGCGCAAATTTATGCGCTTTTTCAATATCTTGTTCCGTACGACGACGGATATTTTCAATTTCAGCATGTGCACGTAGCATCGCTTCGCGCTCCACTTTTTGTGACGCTGCGAGTTGTTCTTCAAGCTCAGCAATACGCGCTGCTAACGCTTGTACTTCTGCCTGTGGATCCGCCTGCTGCGCTTCTTGCTCTTGCTCTAACTCCGACTTTTGCTCTTCATTTAGCTCAGGGGCTTGCTCATCATGCATGTTTTGTTCTTTACTACTCATGAATTTCTCCGCGTATTTAGCATTAATCCCATTTATTAGAGTATTATGGGGATATAAAACAGGGATTCAAGGGACGTCACGCAATGAGAGGCCAAAAAATTATGCGTAAGGGTAATAACACGCAAAAAACAAATTTTCGAACTATCGGTATTGTGGGGCATCCACGTCATCCCGAAGCTTTAGCGACCCATGAATTAATCTATAATTGGCTATTATCTAAAAATTATCATGCCATTATTGATAAACAAGTGGCCAAAGATTTAAAACTACAAAATGCGAACACAGGTAACCTTACAGAGATTGGTCAACAGGCTGATTTAGTTATTGTTGTTGGCGGTGACGGCAACATGCTAGGGGCTGCTAGAATTCTATCTCGCTACAATAATAAAGTGATTGGTGTTAACCGCGGGAACCTTGGATTTCTCACTGATCTTGACCCTGATAATGCTTTACAGCAATTATCTCGCGTGTTGGATGGCGAATATCATGAAGAACAACGTTTTTTGCTAGAAGCACAAGTAATAAAACCGAATCAGAAAGCACGAAAAAGTAGCGCAATTAATGAGGTGGTATTACACCCCGGTAAAGTCGCTCATATGATTGAATTCGAAGTGTACATTGATGATCGTTTTGCCTTTTCACAACGCTCTGATGGGTTAATTATCGCCACTCCGACAGGCTCGACAGCCTATTCACTCTCTGCTGGAGGGCCAATTCTCACACCAAATCTTGATGCAATTGTACTCGTCCCTATGTTCCCACATACGCTCTCTTCACGCCCATTAGTGATCAGCAGTGATAGTCGTATTCGCCTGAAATTTTTACGCAGTAATATTGACTATGAAGTGAGCTGTGATAGCCAAATCATGCTTCCTATACAAGATGGTGAAGAAGTCGTCATACAGCGTAGTAATAAAAGTTTAAATCTTATTCACCCAAAAGATTATAACTATTTCAATACGTTAAGCTCAAAATTAGGCTGGGCCAAAAAAACTTTCTAATTTTTTTCATCTGCCTCTTTACTGTATAAAAAAACAGGATACACTGTATACAAACACAGGTGTGTATTTTCACAGGAGAGCGCAGATGCTTACCCAACTTACCATTAATAATTTTGCTATCGTTCGTGATCTGGAAATCGATTTTCGTAGCGGTATGACCACAATTACAGGTGAAACTGGTGCAGGTAAATCTATCGCTATTGATGCACTTGGTCTCTGCTTAGGTAGCCGCGGCGATGCCAATATGGTACGTCCCGGCGCACAACGCGCTGACTTATGTGCACGCTTCTCCTTAGTGGATGCAGATATGGCTGCCAAGTGGCTCATTGAACATGAACTTGATAATCAAAGTGAATGTCTTTTACGGCGTACCATTACGTTAGATGGCCGTTCACGTGGTTTTATTAATGGTACAGCGGTGCCACTTTCACAGCTTCGTGAACTGGGCGCTCTGCTTATCCAAATCCATGGGCAACACGCACATCAGCTTTTACTCGATAATAACCATCAGAAATCACTGCTGGATGCCTATGCCAATCAACAAGAGCGTCTCTTACAAATGAAACACGCATGGCAAAAGTGGCATGATTCATGCCAACAGCTCGCCATGTTTCAAAAACAGATGCAAGAGCGTGAGTCGCGTCAACAGTTGCTTGATTATCATTTAAAAGAATTAGCTGAATTTTCACCTGTTCAAGGTGAATTTGAAAGTATTGAGCAGGAATATAAGCAACTCGCTAATTACGGGCAGTTTTTAACGCTTGGGCAAAATGCCATGCAAATTATGTCCGAGAGTGATGATACTAATATTTTGAGTTTACTCAACAGCGCCAAGCATGAATTAGCCGAGCTAGCATCCCTTGATACTAAATTTTCTAGTCTACTCGATATGCTAGAAGAAGCATCTATTCAAGTCAGCGAGGCAAGCGATGAGTTAAGGCATTATTGTGATCAGTATGAATTGGATCCTAATCGCTTGTATGAACTTGAACAGCGTATATCAAAACAAATTAGCCTTGCTCGTAAACATCATATTATGCCAGAGGCATTACCTGAGCTTTATCAGCAGTTATTAGACGAACAAGAAAAAATAGCCAACCAAAATGAAGATTGTGAAATGCTAAGTGAGCAAGTTCACCAAGATCATCAACATGCGATGGCTTGTGCTCAAGATCTGCACCAAGTTCGTTTAGAGTATGCTCAAGAACTGAGTCAACTGATCACTAATAGTATGCATCAACTTTCTATGCCTCATGGTCGGTTTACTATTGATGTTAAGTTTACCCCTGAGCATCTACAGCCAGATGGGGCAAGCAAGGTGGAGTTCAATGTCACAACAAACCCAGGGCAACCACATCAAGCACTTGCTAAAGTGGCTTCTGGAGGTGAATTATCACGTATCGCATTGGCTATTCAGGTGATCACAGCGAAAAAAATGGATACACCAGCACTGATTTTTGATGAAGTCGATGTCGGTATTAGCGGCCCAACGGCTGCTATTGTTGGGCGATTACTCCGTGAATTAGGTGAATCAACCCAAGTCATGTGTGTAACACATCTACCCCAAGTTGCAGGCTGTGGGCACCATCATTTTTATGTCAGTAAAGAAACGAACGGCATAGAAACCGAGACACATATGCAATTACTTGATAAAAAATCACGTTTACAAGAACTTGCACGTTTATTAGCAGGCAGTGAAGTGACCAAAAACACATTGGCAAATGCAAAAGAGTTACTTGCCGCATAAATTTTGACAACTTTTTTGCACTCCTATGGTCTTAGAGTCAATACGGAAGGTTTTAAAATGTATCAATGTCGATTATCATTGATGTTCTGACTCCAAAAGGAATGAGATATCCATGCGTTATAAACTGTTAACTGCTGCTGCACTATCACTCGCATTAATGTCATCAGGCTGTTCAATGATGGAGCGTCTGGTCTATCACCCTGACATTAACCAAGGTAATTACCTGACAGCGAAAGATGTTGCTAAGATACAAAAAGGAATGACTCAGCAACAGGTCGCGTATACTTTGGGCACACCAATGTTAACCGACCCGTTTGGTACTCAAACTTGGTATTATGTTTTCCGCCAAGAGCTTGGTCATGATCCCGTTAAGCAACAAACTTTGACTCTTAGCTTTGACCGTAATGGTATCCTGACTGATATCAAAAATGAGAAGGATCTTTCAGAGCAGGAATCTATGGAAGCAAAAGAAATTGAAAATGCACAGCCAGTATCTGCTGAGCCTGCTTCTAGCAACACTGAAGCTAGTGAACCTGTTTCAGAGCAGCCACAAACCGCAGCTCCCGCGACTAAAAAGATGCTAAGCAAATAAGCTTGTTAACTGATATTCGTTATCCACTTATTTGTTAATTAGCCTTACAATAGCTACCTGTCATCAATATAAAACAGGTAGTTATTGCTGCTTTAGGCTATCTAAAGAATTCTCAAACCTAGCACTAAATTGCGCTGCGATGAATACAATTAGCCACTTAGCCATTCAAAGTACGCACTATCAAAACCAAAAACTCTCAATTTGTTCAATAAAAGCTATTTTTACTGCTGCACTCTATTTGACTGGCATCATGAGTATCGCGTATTACATTAATACCGTTTAATCCATCAAGGCACTCATCAACAGGTAATAAAAATTCTCAACTTAATGCAATAGTAAGAGTCTCCCCCCTATCCTCTATTACACTAACGCCATTGTCTCTAGTGCTAAGCTCTATTTCATTGGCGTTATTTCGCCAGTGTTCTTCTCATTACCAACAGCGCTTTTCATAGAATGCTGTCAATATACTGCGCTTTTGTACTGGCATAATATATGCACCCAGACATGATAATAGCAAAATTCTTTCATTTGGTTGAAAAGATACTGATTAAGCCGTAATACTACCTGCACGATTAAACCATCCAAAAACAGGCAATAAAAAACCGAGCAAGTACTCGGTTTAATCACAAAAAAAGAGAGTTATTTTTTACTATCTTTAGATTTTTCAGCCCGTTTACGGCGTAACTCTTTAGGATCAGCAATAAGAGGCCGATAAATTTCCACTCGGTCACCCTCATTCAACTTATCACTCAGTTTTGCAGGGCGACTATAAATACCCACCTTATTTTTTTTAAGGTCAATATCCGCCCGTAATGCAAGGATACCAGATGCCATTATTGCATCTTCAACTGTAGCACCTTCCATAACCTTAACTGGTAATAGATATTGCTTCTCCGGCAAAGCATAAGTGACTTCAACATTTAGCTCAGACACTATAGATATCCTTCGCTCTCAACGTAAAAGCTTGTACCATGTTATTCGCAAGTTCTTTAAAGATTTTGCCAAATGCAAGTTCAATCAGCTTATTAGTAAACTCAAAATCAAGATGGAATTCTATCTTACAAGCATCTGGGCTTAGAGGTATAAAGCGCCATCCTCCCGTCAGTTTACTAAAAGGCCCTTCAACCAATTGCATATGGATACCCTTGTTATCCTCTAACACATTTTTGGTTACAAAGGTCTTACTGATACCTGCTTTTGAAACCTCAACAGAAGCGGTCATTTCGTCATCACTATGACTAATCACCCGACTACCTACACATCCAGGCAAGAAGCTTGGATATGCAATGACATCATTAACAAGTTTATACATTTGTTCCGCGCTAAATGGGACTAACGCAGAGCGACTAATCTGTGGCATATCAATTCCTATCCCCAAAAACTGCCCATATAATACCACTATTGATTGGTTAAACAAAAAACAAAACGGATTAAGCACAATAATTGCACAATCGGCACATTTTTAAACACGGAAAGATTTATTTCACTTCAGCTTACAGTATAATGAACAAACTATGACAAAGAAAAAAGCTTATAAACCTGGTTCGGCAACTATTGCCCTAAACAAACGTGCTCGCCACGAGTATTCTATCGAAGATGAATTCGAGGCTGGCTTGTCCCTACAAGGTTGGGAAGTAAAATCGCTCCGTGCTGGTAAAGCGAACATTGGTGATAGCTATGTCCTGCTTAGGGATGGTGAAGCCTATTTATTTGGTGCGAATATCACACCTTTAAATGTTGCATCCTCTCACGTAGTTTGTGACCCAACACGCAGCAGAAAGTTGTTACTGAACCAACGAGAATTAGACACCCTTTATGGTCGCGTAAACCGTGAAGGTTATACTGTCGTTGCTCTTTCTTTATATTGGAAAAATGCTTGGTGCAAAGTCAAAATTGGCGTTGCAAAAGGTAAAAAAGCACACGACAAACGTTCTGATATTAAAGAACGCGAATGGAAACTAGATAAAGCACGTATAATGAAACATTCTAATCGCTAAGTTCTAGCTTTTTAGAGTATTTTTCTGTTATACTGCACTTAACAACTTGGGGCTGATTCTGGATTCGACGGGATTTGCGAAACCCAAGGTGCATGCCGAGGGGCGGTTGGCCTCGATAAAAGCCGCAAAAAAATAGTCGCAAACGACGAAAACTACGCACTAGCAGCTTAATAACCTGCATAGAGCCCTCTCTCCCTAGCCTCCGCTCTTAGGACGGGGATCAAGAGAGGTCAAACCCAAAAGAGATCGCGTGGATGCCTTGCCTGGGGTTGAAGCGTTAAATTTAATCAGGATAGTTTGTTGGTGGCGTGTCTGTCCGCAGCTGGCAAATGAATTTAAAGACTAGACTAAGCATGTAGTACCGAGGATGTAGAAATTTCGGACGCGGGTTCAACTCCCGCCAGCTCCACCAAATTAGTATTCGAATGCATTCGAAAATATTCGAAAACACCTTAAAAAGCCTTAATTCATAACGAGTTAAGGCTTTTTTATTATACGTTTATATTCGTTACCTATCGTTTTAACTCGAAAGCTTTGGTAGTATGTTTAGTAGTAAAGGATAGACACTACTATTTTTCTTACTACCAAAGTCCTGTCCTTATAAAATCTCTTTATATAGTTATGTTTTTCGCTGAAAAATGCGTCCCGCTGTCCCAAAGCAGGTTATCGCATTGATATATAAATAAAAAACATAGGACAACGCCCCGTCCTCGGCTATTGTCCCAACATTTATTAACCAGCCACGAAAACAAGCTAACCACATGATTTAAAATAGAAATACACACTGGGACACTAAAATTAAAATAGGACATACTGTTAAGTAATAGAGCAAATGTCCCGTAGTAGTAAGCGATTTAACCGTTAAAAACGTTACTACCAAGATAGAGAATCGAATATGCCTAAAAAAATAAAGCCCCTATCCCCTACGGCTGTAGCCAACGCAAAAGCTAAACCTAATCAGGCAGGGGAACTTAAGGACACAATATTTCGAGACGGGGACGGATTAGAACTCCTCGCTAAAGTTTCGGGTTCTCGTCGTTGGTACTTTCGTTACTACAAGCCGCTTACACAAAAACGCACAATGATAGCAATTGGTGAATACCCTGCTATTGGATTAGCTGACGCCCGTAAAATCAAAGATGAGTACAAATCATTACTGGCACAAAATATTGATCCTCTTGATTGGGGTAAACAGCAACAAGCTATAGCGCAAGAGGAAAATAGTCATACTCTTGAAAAAGTTGCTACTCGCTGGATAGCCATTAAAAGAACGACTGTTACTCCCGACTACGCAAATGATGTATGGCGTTCACTCGAAAAAGATATTTTTCCAAAATTAGGTAAGATGCCAGTCTCTTTACTCAAAGCCCCTATGCTGGTGGAAATATTAAAGCCTATTCAAGCAAGAGGAAATTTAGAGACAATAAAGCGCCTTACTCAACGCACAGTGGAAATAATGGACTTTGCTATGAATGCGGGGATTATTGATGCCAATCCGTTTACTACCGTTAGTAAGGCGTTTCCTAAGCCCAAGAAAAAGCATAACCCGACCCTAAAACCCGATGAGCTTCCTCGACTAATGCGTGCGCTATCTGTTGCACAAATTGAATTATCAACACGCTTAGTTATTGAATGGCAATTACTAACAGTTACTCGACCAGGAGAAGCCGTACAAGCCCGTTGGTCTGAAATTGACTTTGATAACAAGCTTTGGAATGTGCCAGCTGAAACAATGAAGATGGGCCATGCACATACAATCCCATTAAACCAACCTGCTCTCGATATCTTAGAAGTCATGAAACCTATTTCAGGCCACAGAGAATTTGTCTTTCCTCATCGTTCTGAACCTTCAAAATCGATGAATAGCCAAACAGCTAACATGGCCTTAAAACGTATGGGATTTGAAGGCTTACTAACAGCTCATGGAATGCGCGCTATCGCCAGTACTGCGATGAACGAACAAGAGTTCATGCCTGATGCTATTGAAGCCGTGCTAGCCCATAGAGAGAAGAATTCGGTACGTGCAGCCTATAACCGCTCAACTTATCTTGAACAACGAAAGGTTATTATGGATTGGTGGGGACAATTTGTTAAAGGTGCTGCAACTGGTGATATGACAGCTGCAGAATGTATTAAGGGTTTACGGGTTGTTGGTGAATAACATGAGCAAAGATCTGTTCACTCTAGAAAATATCAACAAGGTTAAGGTGCTATTTTCGCCCTATAACGAGGATAGCTTAGATTTATCTGTCTACTCCTCGGCCCATTGGTGTATCCACCAGCTTTCTACGTTATCAGAAGATGATATTAGCCAAGCATTATATTACTTAAGCGTATGGGACTTAGTTTATGAGCCATTCGTCACAGTTACCGAGTTAACCAAAATTGATAGTGATGTATGGCAATATTGCATAGCTTCACCATTATCAGAGGGTAATAAAATAATACCTATAGTTGGTGCTTGTGCAGTACTTGGCAGCAATGGAAACGCAGGAGTTCTATTAGAACAAGCTTTACTTGCGGCTGGTAATTTTGCCTTTGCCATCTTAGCTAAACAACAATTTGACGCTGAAACAATCAACGATTTTGATAACCTTGACTTAAAATCTAAAAAAAGAAAAGCCGCCAAAGCTAAAAGTGATATTTACTATGGCCCAATCAAGGCACAAATGATCGAATGGGCAAAACAGGTAATAAATACAAATACAGGAAAAATAACTAAAGCAGAGCTAACAGCTAAAGTAGATGCTAAATACCGAGAATGGATAGCTACTAACCCTGTCGGGTCAGAAAGTTATACTAGATTACACCCATTTAACAAAAATAATGAGATTGATAAGGTTATAGCTGAAAAAACTATTTATAGTTATGTTGCTCCATTACTTACTACTAAAAAATCCAGGTAAATAAATAGTTATTTTTCCATGTCTAAAATTGAAAACATTTCAATTTTAGACATAGAAAACATATGAATAAATCAACTTTAGTGAATAAAATAAAACTAATATTACAAACAGTTCTATTAACTGAATTATTAAGATACAATGAAAAAGGAACCATATGAGAAAAGCACTAATTATCGGCAACTGTAATTACAGAACACCTTTAAATAACCCTATAAATGATGCTAATTTGATGAACGAGATACTGAGCTATAAAGGATTCATAGTCAGTATTTTTCATGATGTCAATAATATTGATTTTCATAAGCACATAGATTCATTTTGTGATAGCTTAAATGATGGTGATAATGTTATTTTTTATTTTGCGGGACACGCGGTGGAAGATCGTGATGTTAATTACCTTCTTTCCATAGACTTTAATTCAATAAATGTTTGTAATGATTCCGTATCACTAGACATGATCCAAAACAAACTTTGCAATAACAATCCATCAGGACTAAAATTAATTATAGTTGATGCATGCAGAAATAACCCTTCTCTAATGGAAACTCTTTCACCAAAGAGAATAAATGTAAATAATAATGTATTAATAGCTTATTCAACCTCATCAGGGAGCACAGCGAAAGACGGAAAAAATGGAAACAGCATATATACCAAATCACTTACCGAAAACATAAAAAACTATAATTTATCTATAAACGATATATTTTCAAAAACTAGAGAAACAGTAATAAAACAAACTAATTATTCACAGATCCCATGGGAATACAGCTCATTATTAGAAAGTAAAAACTTCATTTTTGATAATATACCCTATCCAAACAAATTAATTAGAATAATTAAAAATCACCTTTCTAAAACTTATGGGATGAAAAGATTTAATAATCAATTTATAGTTGTAGGGGATTCAAACAAGCTGAATTTATTTAAGACGTCTTACTCTTGTGTAAAGACCATTACCCTACAAAAAAACGATGAATTAGGCACCATAGAGTCTGTTGACTTTAATAATCATTTTATTATTTATGCAACTGACACTGGTTGTATTATTATCTATGATTTATTAAGAAAATCCTTACAAAAAATAAAATTAAATCACTCTATTTTCACAACGTTAATTAACAAGAATAACCTAGCCTTTTTTGCTGGTGAAAACCAATCAATATGCATATTTAACATTAAGAAAAAAAGAATAAAAAGAATGAAATTAAAAAAAGAAGTTCTTAGTGATTTTCACTCCGATAGAAAAATATTAAACTCATTATCTAAAAACATTACAATAATGGCTCTATCATCCCCATCATACAACCCTGACATCATTGCTTTTGGAGGAAGCAGTGGTATTTTTTGTATTAAGAATATTAAAAAAGGGAATTATTTATTAAAAACATATAAAAGCAACCCATTTTTATATACTTATTCAATATGCTTTTCTAATGACAAAAAACACATTGCAACTGGACATGAAGGTGGTAAATGTATTTTATGGGATGCAGAGAAACTGAAAATATCAAATATATTTCAAGTAAATAAAAAAATTGAAAAAACTCAATTTTTTGAGTTTACTGATGAGATACACTCTAATCATATATGCTGTATTAGATTTTCCCCAGATTCAAAATTACTTGCTATAGCAACCTCTGAAAGCTCTATAATATTCTATGATACAACCTATTACAAACTTATTCATAAGGTAAATTTAAACATTGAACCATTCCCAATATATGCTATGGAATTTGACGAAAAAGGTGAATATCTTGCTGTAGCAATGAATGATAAAAACTATATTTTTTCTTGCTCAACTTCCCAGAAAGACAACACATGAAAATTTTTCATTATAATTATGTACATAAAATATGAATTTATTCTACTTCACCAAAATTATATTATTTATTTGGGTAGTGTTCTTTCTTGAACACTACCCAAATATCCTTACATCAACGCATCTATCATAATTCTAACTTCGTTTCATCAATACGATAGTAACGCTTCCGCTTACCGTCGATAGGGTTGTAAGCTCTTGGGTTATACTCAAATTTAAACTGCCCATTTAGCTCTTGGGCTTCTTTAACACCAATTAGCGCACCAACTTTATGCAGCTCGGCTAATGTCATTTCCATGTTACAGTTGGCTAATACCCTATCTCGCATAGCATCAGCCGTTACCCAATACACCCCACCAGCATCTATAACTTCATCAGTGATATCCGTTGATTCATCAATAAAATCACCAATTGAAGCTTCTGGAGTTTGATTGCGAACATAATAACCGTCAAAGGTAGATAACGACGAATTGACGCCTATCTGCTTAAAGCGAGATTCGCGGTGTGTACTCAAATAGGCGCAAAGTTGCCTAATACCATTAACACTTTCTAAGTCCCCTACCGTTCCTCGTTCTTCAACATAGCTATTAAAGCACTCCCCTACCCCATTAATAGCTTCACCATTGCCCCAACCAGTTACACCCAACTCAGTCGCATACTCACCCGCAGCCGCGCATAGCGCAAAACGTTCTAATACTCGGTCAAGCTGAGAGCTTGCATTATCGGGACGATACATAGTCTTAAATTGGGTAATATATGCCTCAAGCTTTGGTAGTAACTCTGAGCGTTCAATATGTGTCAGCTTTTCGAGCCAGTGAATGCCGGCAGAACCATAGTATTGAGTTGATAATGTGTTAAGACTATCAGCAAATGCTTTAGCAGAAGACATCGAGTGGATATCATCAAACACACCCAACTCATCACTAACAATCGCAGGTATATCAACAAATCGAGCTTGCTGACCTGCAGCTATAGCTTCACCTGCTGCTTTGAGATAGTTTTCAAAAGCATCTTCACTAGAAGCTAGAACAAGCGTTCGCCATTGTAGAGTATCACGTAAAGTAACATCTTTAGTTCCTCGGACTTTACCTTGCCCAAGTGCCAACATATAAGCAATTTGCCCCACCATTTTAGGGTTAGCCGCTTTCAGCTCATCCAATATTAATGGAAGGTCATTATGTGCGGTGGCCAGAACTTCAATTCCAACTAGTGAAGTATTACAGCTATGTGCATAGCCACCTGTTGTAGCACCACTACCCCAAACAGAAGCCGCTGTATGTTGAGCTGTACTCTTACCTTTGGAAGATGGGCCTTTTAAGCTAAATACTCCACCATCTACACCTAGGACGTCTAACAATGGTGCAGATAGTGCCACACAGACCGCAAAAACTAATCGAGTGTTATTAACGCACTTAGCCGCAATATATTCTTGCCACTCTTCTAATGTACCTAATTGTGATAATTGGCTACTTTCGGTTTTCTTTCTACCCGATAAACGATACATGATCTTATCGTCAGTAGGGCCAATTGTTCTATCGGGTAAAACAAATGCATGAGCATTAAACCAACCTGTCGTATCTGCCAATGTAATGCGTTCTTTTGCTGTTGTAATATTGAAGTAATCAAGTAATGCTCTACTTTGTGAAATGTTAATCCACAAGCCTAAGTTAGCGAGTCGCTGGAGGATATCCGTACCTTGTTTATGTAATTGTTCATCGGGAACAATAAATTGCTTCTGTATAGAATCCCTATCATTAAACGTAATTAACTTACCCCAGTTATCGCTATACGCATCACGCGTTAAGCCTCGAATTGAAAATAAAGCGGAAACTTGCTTAGTAACAATGATTTTATTCTTACCTGTCCCTTCCTCTTTATTGAGCATTAACCCTTCATCAGTCATGTATAACCCGACTTTTTTAAGCTCAAGATAAGGTCTTAATTTTTGTGGGTTTACCCAACCTAAGCGATCTGCTTTTGCAAAAACAGCTTTATAGCTGGTTAAATCTGCTCTAGATGTAGCCCAAGTCTCCTCGAATGCTTGCTCATCAAATGTAGAACCGCCAGCGATAGACCATGATAAAGCCAGTTGATAGGCTTCATCTTCATAAGGCGTATTTTTTAGACTACCGAGTGCCGCTAACACTTTTTGCCAGTCAGTGCGCCCACCTTTTGATATTTCAACCATTGGCGGAAAAAACAAAGCATCTTGTAAATCGGCTAAGGTATGTTCATCAACATCAAGCCAATTATCAAAATCGGTAAAATCATCAGTGTTCAGCTCATATGTTTTAGGTGCTTTTAGCTCTTGCGTATCCGCACACTCTAAACATTCTGCAACGTTGACTAGCTCACCATCGAATATATAGGTAATTGCATCAGTAATTGGTACGCCTTTCCTAATTTCTTTATTCAACGGATTCTTTATCGGTAAATAGCACTGTTGTTCTGCACGATATACCGATTCATCCCACCCAATGGTTGGACTCCATGAAGAGTCACCAAGCTGTTCAGCTAGTGAACTCAAAGCTTGGTTAATTTCTACTTCAATAGCTTTACTGACTAGTTTCCCTTGATTGCGGTCAACCTCACTATTCAACAGCAGCACAAAGCGGCATCGAGGAGCTTCTACGGTGTAGTTGAATGTGGTGTATAAAAGTCCTTTATACCTTTTTTGCAAATAACTGATCAGTGCTTGGTAGGTTTTAGGACTATCAAAGCTGTCACAATCAAAGCTAATGAATCGACGTTTAGAGGCAAGTAAAGATAAGCGCCAAGGTTTAGTACCTTGAAACTTTTCAGGATACTTTTCTTTTGGATCTTGCCCTCGAGGATGTTCACCTATTGCCATTGGAGCACAAAAATACTGCTGATATTTTGCTTTAGCGGTATCGGACAGAATTTTATTGATAAAATCGTCCTCATCCTCTGCACACCGCTGTTCGGGCGTAATGTCGAACTTATCCCGACCTCGGGAATAGTAGATTTTATCTGCCATATATTAACTACCTAATTTCTTATTACGTTTTTTTTCATTAGCCTTTATACGACGACGTACAGCCCGATTAACAAAACTCGAGTCCATGACAACCATGTCGCCATAACGTTTTTCTATGCCTATATCTGATGAAAATGTTTCTGCTTTAGCTGCGCTACAACGCTGTAAAACTGCAATATGTGAGTTAGAGTATTTAGACATAATGTTAGTTATCCTCGCGAGAACTAAGCTGGGCGGCTAAATAAGCATCGACTTCACTAGCCGCCCACCCTACACGCCTTAGCCCTAACTTGACGGACTTTGGAAATGTAGGCGTTCTTTTTAAAAACTCATGAAAGCCACTATCAGACTTATAATGCAGTAAAGCTTTTACTTCCTTTTTCGTTAGCATTGATTCACCCGTTGTCATTGTATTCACCTTTATTCGGTATTATTCGGTTTACGCTGAAAAGGTACGCTGGCTAATTACCGCTTATAAGACTTGTGCATGTGCAGAGGGGAATAGACACGAATAAGGCAAAGTTGCAAAAAATTACCTACTCCGCGAAATATTCCCCCTCTAACACCAATTACTAATCATCAATTGGCTTTTCGTTTTGCATATTGATAGCCATAAGCGCGGCTGTTTCTTGCGCCCATGCGATTAGATCATTAGAGAGATCTTTAGCTTGAGGGTCTAACGCCAAGAACTGAGCCGCTTCTAATGCTGCAGCAATTGGGCGAATAACATCCGCTGGAGTAGCAAAAACAGGTTGATTAGGCATGTCCCACCTCCTGACGAATACGCGCAGAAAATACACAAGGTGAGTCGGGAAGTAATGAACGCGCTTCTTGTTCGCTGGTGGCTTCAACAATGAAATATTTAAATTGTTGGCAGGAGAAAAAGCGCCATATAAATTTAGGATGAGTTTGGGCAGGGGTAGCCATGATAAAGATGATCTCCAGTAACTTAGTTAGGGAGTCACCACGAGAGGTCTCAATCTCTAAAGGGGTGGTGACGTTGACAGGGTTGAGACTACTGGAGTTACTGGATTCCAGCCAGCCCGAAGGCTGCCCCGCCAACGCCACCATAGATTCGGAACGGTATAATACCGTATTTAATAGGTATGCGTAGGCATAGACACAAAAAAGACGCTGGCGCGTCGTGTGTCGCCAGTAACTATTTCAGGGTCTCAATCCTGATACTAGATTTTGCTAGTACAAAATCACTATATCGAATTGATACCGATAGAAGCAAGTATTTTTTAATACCACTAGACACTCGAAACATTTTAAGGGTAAAATCCCGATTAACGAAATATAATTACATAAAGGCATCTAACACAATGACGAATGCTAAAGATGAAATAATTGAACTCTTAGTAAAAAACATACCACAATCACTAATCATTGGTATTAGGGATGGGATTTTTACTGCATCAGAACGAGCCTATAAGCAAGCAAAGATAAAGCATGAAGGGCATCGTTCTTATGCCCTTGGTATGGAAAGGCATTTAGAATTGAATGAAGTATTCCATGAAGTATTTGAAGCTAATGGTTGTTCACCAGTAAAATTATCTAGTAATAAAATTGTTGAAGCACAAAGTGGAATATTTAAAATCGCTAAAGAAACCTCTAACGCTTCTACAAGGAAAAAGTTATTTAACAGTAAAAGAAAACAACAATTAATTGCGGATAATCAACATATTGAAACAATAATTCAACCTGATTTGTTCTCAAAACCAACATCAATACCCAAGGCAACCTTATTTATTATGTGCCACTATTCAGGTTCTTTGACTCAAAGCCCTGATGCCCCTATAAAGATTGAATTAGTCGTCCCTAGCTCAGATGGTAACTGTTGGATTTTTCAAGAAGAAATCAATACATTCTTAGTTCATTACGAACCTAAGATACATCAAATTGATAACGCTATGTCTAAACTGAAAAAAAGAATTACCAAGAAAGATGGTTCCGAGGACAGTGAGAAATGAGTGTCGGAATTATTGAATTTCAGGCTGAACGCTTAGCTCAAGTACTGGCTGCTCGTCGATTATCTCAAACTCAACTAGCTACGATGGTTGGTGTCTCTCCTGCTACAATTAGTAAATGGAAATCAGGACAACAAGCACCAGAGAGAGATGCGCTAGAACGCTTGGCTACTGTCGTAAATGTTACTCCTGAATGGTTTACTCGCCCTGTTAGCAATACTCTCTCGAAACCCTTGTTCAGAAGTAATGCTTCGGCATTAGCTACTGCACGGGCCATGTTAGAAAAACGTATGGAATGGGCTAATGATTTAATATGTACGCTAGAGGAATACGTTGACTTCCCCGAGCTTAACATTCCCGAAAGAAACTTTACTAACATAGACCAAATTTCAGATTCAGATATAGAGGAAGCCGCTATTGAGTGTCGTAAAATGTGGAATCTTGGTTCAAAAATGATCCCTGATCTTGCCTTAGCTGCCGAAAGTAACGGAATCATTTTAATTAGAGAAGAAACAGGGGTAGCTCAAATAGAAGGGTTATCTGCTTGGAATAAGAATACTAATCGTCCAATTATTTTACTTGCAGCGGATAAAGGTAATGCATTTAGAAGCCGTTTCGATCTAGCTCATGAAATTGGTCATCTAATACTTCATAAAAATACCAAGGATGAATTAAAGCCAGAAAGATATAAATTAAAGGAAAGCCAAGCGCATAAATTTGCTGGAGCGTTACTCTTACCCGCTGAAAGCTTTGCTAATGAAATAAGATTACCACCGACTCTTGATAGCTTATTACTAATTAAGCAGCGTTTTATTATTTCTGTTGCAGCAACAATAATGCGTGGAAATGCATTAGGTTTTATAAGTGATGAGGAAAAGCAAAATTTATATAAGAGATTATCTAGCCGTTGGGGCGTTAAGGCAGAACCAGGGGATGATATCAGAGTCCCTGAACAGCCAAGACTATTAAAAAGAACATTAGAACTACTTGTTTCAGCTGGTATTGTTACATTGTCTGGATTATCAGATTTTATTGGATTATCTAATACTGATATTGAAATGCTTACCTATCTCCCAGAGGGGTATTTATCTGGTGAAAAAGCCGATGTTGTCCATCTGGCGAGACTAAAGAATGACACGTCAACACCTAGAGATATAATAGTAAAGCACGATACCGACAATGTAGTTAATCTTTTTAGCAAATAAAATTATTTAAGCCATATTTTACGTATGGCTTATCATGAAAAAAATGATTGAACCCATTAAATTAGCATCTGATCTCCGAGAAGTATTGGAAAAGACCCATACTAAACTTGATAGTATGGGTTTTCCTTTCTTTTTTGATTTTCCTGTAAATTGTTGCCAAGGAAGTTCAATCCTCCTCGGGTTAGAAGCATCACAAAACTTTCCCACATCCAAAATTGAAGTTGTATTAGGAAGTACTAGAAAACGAAATGTACACCATTATTGGGTTGAAATAGATAGCAAAATATATGACCTAACAATTGACCAATTTTCATCTTGGATAGATAAAAAATATCAATGCCCCACCAGCCCTGTCTATGCAGCTGAAAAACATCCACTGAGAAATTACTTTTTCTATAAAGAACGCTATACACCCATTGAGGCATACGTAATATTTTGTAGTAAGCATACTAACTTAAGAGATGTCATTACAGTACAAAGCTTAGTCAAAAAAGAATTAGTACGTTTTGGGTGGGAATTGTAATATAGCATCAATAGCAACTATTCCTTAGTTAGGCAATACTTGTACTATTAATGCATAAACATCAGATTGTAGTATTTTTATATTATCCTCATTATTAAAAGGAGCTTAATTTGAGTTACCACAGTAAAATTGATGTCGCTATAAAAAAAGCATCAACATTAAATAATCAGACCTCTGAATTAGGTCAAATGTCTAAATTGTTTTCTGACCATGTTCTTAATACTATTTTAAAAGAAAATCACAATGCACGTGGAAATTCATCACAACTTATCAATTCAGTGATAAGTGTAACATGGATTGATAAAATACCACTGGCAAAGTTTATAGGAACTGTGGCAGATCACCATGGTAATTTTATAACACAAAAAGTTGAATTAGGAGATGCCCTACTTATTGATATTCACAATGATACAAGTAGCAATAGCATACAATCCTCAGCTTTTTTCTTGCAAGCCAAAAGAGCAAAATCTTCAAAAATTCCTAAAGTTCCTGTTTATATGGGGAAAACTCAAAATAATAGCAGTTTAAAAGAATTAGCTTTATTAAGAAACTGGCCTAAATTTGATCTATACAAAACATCTGGAGATAAATTAAGTGTGCTATCTTCTATCCAACTTCCAATGCCTGTTCCACCACTAGCGTATGGTGGATTTGCGGTATGCCCTACAACAATAAATAGCAATGCATGGAAAGCTCATTGGATGTGTGCAAGACCTGAATATAATGCCCCCTTTAATATAACGTTTGGAGAGCTGTTATCTTATTTTTTTAAAATCAATACAAAAATACATATTGGTGAAAGTTTTACACTTGGTAAAAGCAATGACCCATGGAGTAAGCTGATTAACAATATAATTGATATAGCAAAAGAATATAGTACTCCAAGTAGTTATTCCAATATATATGGGGAAAATAGAAATAAAGTAATATCTTTCATTAAAGATGTTGATTTGGAGTACCCTCATGAGTTATTTCATTATCTTCATGAAAACTTTAATTCATATCAACCAAACATTAGCAATTCTGATTCAGCTAAATTAGTTCCACCTAAAAAAAGCATTCCAATAATTATATATGGTAGTACAGGTAGAAACCCCATCACATCTAAAAATCACAATAATATCAGATGGTAAAATAAAAAAGCTCTATGTCAAGTTAATGTTTTATTATAGAGCTTTCGTAAATTTTAGTAATTATCCATGATAATCTGAGACAAAACAATATAAAAACTACTTATGGAAAATTTCAGAATACCCAACACAGACTAATGTTAGATACCTTACCTGTCAGAAGCCAAACCTTTATGCTTATAGTATTAAGCCATGCATAAATTAATTACTTTAACGCTATATTTATTAATATTCAACCATATAATTTTATTTGTTCCTGAATAGTATTTTCTCTATCATTAAGATATAATATCAAATCCTTCAAACATATAACGTCCATTTCAGGTTGACCACTAGTCGGATGTATTAAGCGATGAGTTAAACCATGATAGTTACGTTCTTTTCTATTCTCATCATTTAGAAATGAAACAATATTATATTGTTGCTGATAATCTTTACCTATGTCCCAAACAATAACTAAATCAATATCATTCGAATTTTTCGTTCCAGACTCAATATTTTCTATTAAACCATCAAGGCTAAACTTGTATTCTAAAATTTTCGGTTCACTAATCCATGATTCTGCTTCATCTAAATAGGACTCTAAGTACTCCGATGAAATTCCTAATGGATTTTTTTCACGATCATACAAATGATTTTCATCTGGTTTTTTTACTTCAATCTTAAACATGCCATCATATGTAAAACGCTCATTTGTTGACATTATTTTTAACCCTCTAATCACCCCTCCTGCTAATAATTGATTAAATAATGCAATTACATCTTGCTCTCTAGTCGGTATAGAAGATATCGATATCTCATTAACTGGATTGAAAAAATTTTTATTTATCAATGATAAAGGACTTTCTTCTTCATGCTTTTCAAATTCTTTCTTCCATTGACTAACGGCAAGTTGTCTTTTTAGATTTGGATTTACTCCTGTAACTGGCTTAAAGAAATTAGAATATTTACTAGATATGACACTATCAATTATACTAGCTGAAACTCGCTTTGAAAACTCAACTATTTGATTTTGGAACCCTTTTCTTCCCATGTCGGCAGAACAGTTATCAAAATGAATAACTACATGAATTTGATTTTGTCGACCAATATTTCTATTCAAAGGAACCTGAATAATCTCTCCTTGGGGCATCCTGTTTGCGCATATCTGTATTCCTGGCTGTAAAACCCTATAGCCTTTTCTTAACTCTAAATCTTCGTTATACCATGTCCATAATTTTGCTGTATAGCTATAAAAAAAATAAATTTTGACATTATGTTTTTGAAATAACTCTATATCATCAAGTGATAATTTAAGCCTACTCTCTATATTGGTAGCATCGAAATTATGATATATACCTTCTATATTTTTCATTTTAGATGGTATATTAGGATTAATACCTCTAACCGAAAATAATTTTTCAATTTCTATATCTAAGTTTGCTAGTTCGAATGATTTTGATACCCGAGGAATTAAATGAGGCCAAAGATATTCTGGTTCAAATATTTTTTCACATGTTTTCTCACCATTTTTAGATATAACAGTTAATTCAACATTTATTTTTTCGCACTTAAAAAAAGAACCCAGACCAGTTTTTATTAATAATATATCACGCCACTGCTTAGCACTACTTGCATCAATCCAACTCAGCTCTTTAGGATTTGTTGATTTATCGAAACCAACCGTTATAGATACACCTGTTTCAAAATTATTAAATATTATATCTATAGCTCCTTTACTATCAGGAATAATCGTAGGGTTAGCTGCTGGAGACTTATCCGATAACCAATCTCTTGCACCGATCATTTTACCTATTGCTGCAAAATCTTCTGTTCTTGTGCAAATTTGCATAAAATTAAAACCATAGGCAAGATATGTTGCACCAACGCCTTTATGCCCTCTAGCTTGTCCTTCTGTTTTAAATGAAAAGCAGGGCGCTAGGAACTGTTCAAACTTTGGCTTTGTTAACCCAATACCATTATCACTAACTGTCAGCCTATTTTGTTGTATATCGATAATAATTGAAATTATTGGCTTATAACTTGAGGAAATAGGACTGTTATTAATCTTTTCCTCTAATGAATCTAAGGAATTTTGAATTAACTCACAGAATGGGTCAAACCACCCCACATAAGATGTTAATATATTAGTAATTTCTCTTTTTAAAGCGTTCACAGCGACTTCCGTATCCGCAACTTGCTTAGCTTTTAAAGGGTCTATCGGTTCAAAATAATTATTTTCCATATTTTACTCTCAAGGTAACAGTACATTAATAATGTATTATTCTTACTACCAGCAGTATACACAATTTTCGCTCTAAATAGTCACTATCCCAAGGTACTATACTATCAATCTTACTTATTATTTTTATAGTTACTATATAGATAATAATTTTTTAAGAAAAAAATCTTACTATGCTTTATCTAAAAACTGGTACAGAAAAGCACAGATTACAATTCAGCCACACCTATTAGGTACAATCCGAGGAGGGGTAACGCATTAGGACACAGAAAAATGGGTGTCCCGTGCATTGTCCCATGATATGTACGTTAGGTAGGTAATTTAACTATATAATATATATAGTATTTTTATATTTATATATACTATATAGGACAGATGGGACAGCGGGACAGCGGGACAAGCAAAAATAGATAAATGTATTTATAAAAATACTATACTCTTCCCCTCCTCGGTCTAATCCCCCTAGAAAAATACTTTGGTAGTAAATTTGGTAGTAAAAACAAAAACAATAAATGCAAATAACATTATTTATCAAATTATTACATAGCCAATTCCAATTCCGCCAGCCCACCAAATAAATCAAGGGGTTGCGTGAAAACGCAGCCCCTTTGTTTTATCTAATGTCCACTTTGCGTCCACCACTCCATAAAAAACATATTGTAGAATATTAATTTATTGATGAAGGTTGAGTTCTCATGAATGAAAAGCAATCTCAGACATTAAGTGCTGAAAAGCTTTATGAAAATGCCTTAATCTCTATACAGCTAGGCATAGAAGATTTCAAAAAATCCCAATTACCTCTTGATGATGGCGGAAATCCATTTCGCACGCTATCAGCGATACGGAATCTTTATGCAGGAATGCTTCTACTATTTAAATACCGAATCATCATATCTGTAAATTCAGAAGAAGAAGCTTATCAATTAATATTCTCACCTCCACATAAAATATTACCTCATCCTGATGGGAAAGGTGGGGTAATTTGGAAACCCGACGGAAAATTCAAACAAACAACAATTGACGTAGAAGGTATCAAACAACGATTTGAAAAGTTTGAAATTGTTGTTAATTGGGATGCGATTTTAAAATTACAAAAAAGTCGTAATGATTTAGAGCACCTACATCCTAGAAACTCACATGGCGAGCTTGCTAACTTTGTAGCAGATTTATTCCCTATCCTAAACGATTTTATCACTAATGAATTAAGCGAAAACCCTACAGAATTATTAGGCTCATCTTGGTTAATAATGCTTGAGCATCAAGATTTTTACCAAAAGAAACTCACTGAATGCAAAGAATCTTGGCAGAATGCGAACATCCCTTTAGGAATGCTTGAATTTTTAAATGAATGCAAATGTCAAGAGTGTGGTTCCAGTCTTTTAATGGCAAACAGTGAAGATATTAAGAATGGTTATGCCGTTGATTCAGATGAAGATAAATTTAAATATAACTGTGTTTCCTGTAACTACTCCGACCTTATTGCACCTTTACTAATAAACGAATTTGACCACAATTTTTTCTATTGGCCCCCTAATGGAGATGAACCAACCTACGAGGGGTGTGTAGAATGCATGCATGATACATTTGTTATCCAAGAACAAGAGTGTCGTTGGTGTGGTTACGAACTAGGTTACACTCGCTGCAATGCATGTGATGTCATCCTTACACAGGATGACCAAGATTGCTCTGGTCTGTGTGGAGATTGTAATTATAGAATGAATTATCATTAATCAAATATCTAATTGGCTTCTTAGATAATTATCTAAGGTTATACCTCTTATATTCGAATCTTTAATTATACCAGTCATAATTTTTGTTCTCCATTTTCTCTAAGCCGCATAATTACTGACTTTTTGAAATTATGCGGCTAATTCCGTGATCCAGTCAACTCCACGTAAAATGTAAAATTTCTATATTTTTTCATTGCGTTGTGTTTTTAAGGCGATCCAATAGGCGATCTAGAAACTGTAATCCTCTGAAATTCTTTTCACTCATTTTGTCCACTTCCCCTAAAATGAGACAGCGATAATTAGATTTTCTGCCTTAAAAATTGCAGAGGTCATGATGAAAAAAGCTCGTTTTACTGAAACTCAAATCGTTAATATCTTAAAACTCGCTGATTCAGGGATGAAAGTGGAAGACATTTGTCGTCTAAATGGGATCAGTAATGCGACTTATTATATCTATGGACTACCATTGGAAATCAAAATACGGTGGTATGGAGGCTGCTGATATTAAAAGGCTTAAAGAGCTTGAAGATGAGAATACCAGACTTAAAAAGCTCTTTGCGGAAGTTAGCCTTGAAAACCATGCGATGAAGGCGCTTTTCGCAAAAAAGGGTTGGTGATGGCTGAGCAATCATTAAAGGCAGCTGGTTTATCAGTCATTAAAGTGTGCAAACTGACATCATTGTCATGAGCCACTTTTTATCGTCAGTTGTTAGATTGGCGTAAAAAACAGTGTGATGATTGATGCTATACAAGCGATTTTAACGAAATCACCTCAGTCGGGTTTCTGGAAATGCTATTATCGGCTACGATTTGAAGGTTATCCGTTTAATCATAAACGAGTTTATCGCGTTTATTGCCGTTTGGGGTTAAACCTGAAACGGCGAGTTAAAAAATACTGCCGAAACGAGAAAAAGCCCCTTAGTGATTGAAAAAATCCCGAATGTTCAATGGGCATTGGATTTTGTACATGACAGTTTATATTGTGGTAAGCGTTTCAGAACATTGAATATTATTGATGAAGGAACACGTGAATGTTTGGCGATTGAAGTGGATACATCGTTGCCAGCTGAACGGGTTATTAAAGTGCTTGAACGCTTAAAAGTCGACAGAGGAGTGCCGAAACAAATACGCGTGGATAATGGACCTGAGCTTATTTCAACCAACCTATTGAATTATTGTACAAATAATCAGATTGAACTATGTCATACTCAACCCGGTAAGCCACAATAAAATGGCTTTATCGAACGTTTTAATGGCTCATTCCGCCGTGAATTTTTAAATGCGTATTTATTTGAGTCATTATACCAAGTACGTGAAATGGTGTGGTTTTGGCAACAAGATTATAACCAAAATCGAACGCACGAAAGCTTAAATCACCTCCCACCAGAGGTATATCGTAAACAGTTAGAAAACTCTAAGTTGAAGTGTCTCAATTAATGGGGAGTGGACATACCCCAAAATATTAGATCCTAATATATCTAGCCTTGACCTCTAGCTCTTATAGGAATAAAAATAACTTAATGTAACCACATGATATTACGTCAGAAAAAATAGCAATCACATCAGATGATGACTCTCTTAAACCGAGAAAAATATAATACACCTACTATCTATTAAATAACTAGTTGTAACATTTATCACCTACTAAATATGTGATTGCATAAAGATTAAAATTACGCTTAAATGTAAAGAACATACTAAAAATTGAGATGTTAATTTATTTAAATAAATTTAACCATGTGATTTTATACAGGTAATAATCAAAGGATGATAACTCAAGAAGCAAGTTCTAAATTTTTAGGTTTTCTTTATCAGATAGAACGAGTTCTCTATCGAATATTTTCAAGCGAACATAGTTCAGCCGTATTTAGCGTTGAAACTGCTGATGATGTTGTAGAAGAGATCACATATAGCAATGGTGAACTGCATGTCATTTTTGAGCAAGATAAACACTCAATCGCTTTAAATAGTCAACCCTATCAAGATAGCAATAAAAATTTTTGGCACACTCTACATATATGGCTATCGACAATAAATGATTATAAAAATAAGTATGAAAAAATAACTTATTGTTTGGTCACAAATAAATCTGTCGGAAAAAAAACACTAGCCAAAAAAATTTCAATTGCTGAAAATGATGAAGATATAATTAAAGCAATTAAAGAATTAAAAAATCAAGCAGAGACGATTTCAGGAAAAACAAAAGAAATCGCAGAAAAAGTAATTAATTATCCTGAAGATGATTTAAAATATCTAATTAAATGCATTGTCCTACTTGATAATGATGGAACTACATCAGGCGAATCACTAAAACAAGCAACAATTAATTTATTTCATTTAACATCAGAATGTAATGAACATGCTAACTATCTCTATCAAACCCTGATCGGTTTTATCGTAGATAAATGCCAAACATCTTGGAGAAAAAAAGAGCCAGTTCTACTAACAAAAGATCCTATTTTTAAATTATTAGAGAATGAAATATATAAAATAAAAAGGAGAAAATTTACTGAGCAACCATTCTTTAAAACTTCATTTCAAGAATATTTAAACAATGATAACAATTCAAAAAATCATATCTTTATAGAACAATTACAAAGTATTGGCCATAATACTGATGCATGCAATTTAGCGTTAAAATACTACTGGGCCTTTTATTCGGAAAAGATAAGATTACAAGAAGCAGGTGAAACACCTATTTCAGCATGGGAAGATCGTGATGACCAGCTATATAATCGATGGATTAATATAAATTTAAACACAATAGTTAATAGTAATGGAAAAGATTTACCTCACTATCAAAATATATATTCTAAAACAGTAAACCCTGATTATAACGCTCCCATAAATGGGCATGAAACAACTAATTCTTATTTTACGATTGGAAATTATCATGCGTTAGCAAATGATTATGAAAGTAATTATTTTATCTATTGGCATGATAATTATAAGAAGGATAAGTAGCTATGTTTTATACAGATAAAAATATAATTAACAATAGTTCTTTTGCTTGTTTTCTATTTGTGCTATTTACTGAGGAATATGAAAAAATATCCATTGCTAATCGCCGACCTGATTTAATGCAATGTTTACTTATTCTTCCATTTATTTGGCACAAACTTAGTTGTGATACCATAAAATCAAAAAAAAGAACAACTCCCTTAAATACTGTAATTCAAGACAATCCTCTTATTAAATTCAATTTTAAAAATCGCGTAAATAACTACTCAGGAATAACACTTCAAGGATTAAATTTAGCCGTTTCATCTGGATTACTAATACGAGAAAGTAACAATAACAAAATATTGTTTCAACGAAGCAAGAAAAAATGGCCTGCTAATATAAAGACACAATTACCTTCAGATATGATTCGTGCGATCACGCGATTAGCTTACTGGTTTTATCATATGGATACACCAACAGTTTATAATTTAATTTTAGAGAAATAACTATGAAATTCATGATAGACTCACTTATTCTTTGGCCATCTGACTCTGAGAATAACATTCAAGAAATTTTCTTTGAAAAGAATAAAGTAAATATCATACATGGAATTAGCGGAACTGGAAAATCATCTGTTATATCAATAATTGATTATTGTTTAGGTTCAAGTAAATGTGCAATACCTGTTGGTATAATCAGAGAGTCAGTAGCATGGTTTGGTATAAAAGTTAATATAAAAGGGCATGAACGACTTATAGCACGTAGAACTCCTGACAATAAGTCAGTTAGTAAAGAGTTTTATCTTTCAACATATTCTGATGAAATACCATCAGAATTAACTGCTACTGATAATTTGGTTACATTCAAAAAAAAATTTAATCAACTAGTTCAATTAAGCGATTTACATCAATCTGATGATGATAAAAATCCCGGTTTTGATTCCCGAGCCTCTTACAGAGATATGGCTGCATTTAATTTTTTGCCGCAACATATCGTAGCTAATCCTTATACTTTGTTCTTTAAAGCTGATTCTTACCAAAATAAAGAAAAATTACAGAGAGTGATGCCCTTTGCATTAGGTATTATAGACCGTGAGTACATGGTAAAAGAAAAGGAACGCAGTGACCTAGAAAAGAGACTAAATATACTGAATAAGCAGTTAGAAATTCATAGAAATGCTCTATCTAATTGGGAATTAGAAATTGAAATATTATGGCAAGAATGCATTGAATTAGGCTTAATTTCAAATTTAGAAAATATAGATACGCAAGAAAAAATCAAAAATTTAAAATTCATAAATAAAAAATACTTAGACGGAAAAATTCTAGATGTATTAAAAAAACCAAATTATGAGCATCATAACAGCTTAATAAATGACTTGATCCTCCAAGGAGAAGAGAAAAAAAGAAGTATTGATGACTTAAAAACGCAAATAATAAATTATGAACAATTATTATCTAAAGGAAAAGAGTTTACTAATGCTATTAAGAGAGAACAAAAACGCACCGTTGGTTTTGAGTGGCTTAAAGAAACATTAGCTCCAAATCATGAATGTATTGCATGTGGTTCAAAAACTGAATCATTGCATGTAGTAATTGATAATTTGGAGAAAAAAGTTAATTCAATCAACTCATTATCAGATGCTTTATTTGATAACCCGATTGAAGACAGAGAGTTAAACAATTTTAAAATACAATTAAGAAATTTACAAAGTGATTTACATTCAATAAGAATAAAAAAAATATCTTTGGAAAATATGGATAAAGAAAATACGGACTCACTAAATAATATTTATATTGTTATTGGGAAAATACAAGAGAAACTACTATCTATTGAAAAAATAAGTAATAACAACCATATAAGCGAGCAAATGAAAAAAATAAACAAAGAATTGACGCCCATAAAAAAATATTTTGAAAATAAAAATTTTGATAATGATGAATATACTACCTATTTAACAATCAATAATTTGATAGAGAAATATGCAGATAAATTTAACCTTAAACGTAGTGGGGAAATTAAGTTTGATAAAAAAGAATTAACACTGAGTTTCTTCCACCCTACTTTAAAAAAATATGAATATCTCTGGGAAATAGGTAGTGGCGCTAATTGGATGGGGTATCATATATCTACATTTTTAGCATTCCATGAATATTTTTCTAAAGAAGAAA
This sequence comes from Providencia sp. PROV268, assembly GCF_028477805.1. Taxonomy (NCBI): domain Bacteria; kingdom Pseudomonadati; phylum Pseudomonadota; class Gammaproteobacteria; order Enterobacterales; family Morganellaceae; genus Providencia; species Providencia sp. PROV268. Next base: position 33,945 of record NZ_JAMPLW010000019.1, on the reverse strand, counting down.
ATCAAAAATTGCCACCATTCAGTTTTTTAGTCATAGATCAACCTAGTCAAGTATATTTTCCAAGTGCTGAATCTGGAGACAATATTCTAGATGATGCTAATAAAATGAAAATCATACAGAATACTAGAGAAAATGATATTAGTGCTACAAAAAAAATATTTGAAGTACTAGCTCATGCTATTCAGGAAAATAACTATAATTTTCAAATTATCGTTCTGGAGCATGCTGATCGAACCATATGGGGAGACGTGAAAAACATTCATGAATCAGCGCGTTGGAAATATGAGAATGATGGATTAATTCCATTAGAATGGATTAAATAAAGAAATCAAACCTCATAGTTAAATTATATGTGGGGTTTGATTTTACTTTTCCCTAGATAATGACTCGATTATTCTATTTTCTATTTTCTATTTTTTTTTGGTTTGAAGATAAAGAGTTCTTTTTTCTTGAAAAAAAACCATAGAATTATTAATTTTATCTTGGATATAATTAGGTAGTTCCTGATCTTTTACTGAGAGCGCACCAGAACTATTATTAATTCTAGCACTTTTCCATCCTCTATTAGAATTTATTTTAACAGGGCATAAATGTAGAAATCTAAGATATTTAATATAAATAAATAACTCACTACCCACTTTAACAAAGTCAAACTCAATAGCCTTATTTAAATATATATTTAAGTCATCATTATCATCAGTCTTATCTAAAAGAATCAATAACTGTCGCTGTTCCTTAGGATGAGGATTATAACCTAATAAATAACCTCTCAAATTTTTAATGGCTTTAATTATTTCTTTACTTTCCTCATAAGAAAAATAATTTAAATTAACTTCATATACATATGATAAAACTCTAAAGCTAACTGATGCTAAATATTTATTTAACCTATAATCATATTCAAACTCTTTTTTCTCATTATATTCTAAAGGATAAAAGATTTCTTTAGAAAAATAACTCTCCCAGCTACTAAAAATAGATTCACATTTCTTACAAAGAAAATAAACTTTCTTTCCATCTTGAGATATCTTATTTGGATTTTCAGTTTTTCTAAGATGCCCTGTTAGTGCTGATAACTTTGCATATTTAAATATAAACCTAGGGAGTATGTGGCTTAACTCTAATTGATCACTATCCCTACATATACTCATATTCCACGCCATTTGATCTATAACCTATTCCTGAATTAAAAACATCCAAAAGCGTATTGAGCTTAGTTTATCAGGTTAACTACCATTAATAGACCATCATATTCCGTCAACTCTCTGATAGCAACTAACTTGATAATTATCTAATATCTAGAAAACCAAGCAAAAAGCATTTATTGACGTACATAAAATTAATTATTAAGTGTCATGTATTATAATATAAAGAAATAAATTAATACAGAATGAATATAATTTTCATTTAGTATAAATAAATTCGTATTAACGAATTTATGATTATAACAGCAAGACTAATAACGCTATTGTGTGCTACTAGCCAAAGGGATACAATATACAAATATCAACTTTAAGCAATAAGCAACCTAAAAATCAATCAAAATATTTTTAGGCACTTTTGAAAAGTTGAATTGAACATTAGCACTATAAAATCATTTAGTTACGCGACGAATTCAGACTCCGCCATCAATAATAACTTAAAAAACAGTAAGTTAGAGAAGCTGAGCAAACAGTAATATTACCTAGAATGCATACTAAATACACGTGCACTATAAGAAACAAGCCACTAATAACTTATAGTGGCTAATAGGACATGATGATTACCGTTTACTACGGAAAGACTCTAGCTTCCATATCATTTTTAAATAGCATAACAAAATAATGACTGAATAACCAAACATCATCCAATTAACAATCGTCTCTTCACTCTGTTTTGTTGTTAGATAAATACCATATGCGCCAACAATATAACAATAAACGATTAAAAATCGTCGTACATATATTAACTTGCTAGTTGGCCTAAACTTTGAGGAATACTGATTTCTAATCTTAAAATAAAAAACAATTCCCAATATGGTTAAGATAAAATAAATCGCATATGGAATCACTGAATAGGCTCTCCACTTGTACTGTACTTTTGTTCATTACCTTTATCATCCGTACATTTATATTATACTGAATTTTCATTGTCATCTGTAACAACAATATAAAGCTCACAGTCTTCAACAATATCTTTAATGTTAGATATTTTTTCTGATTCAGTAACAACCATAATGACATCATTTGACTTTTTATCTAGAAAAAATGCTTTATCGATGTCATCTTTTATGATTAAAGTTAATAAAAATCCGACTTAAGGCTCTTATATGAACGTGAAGTGTTGTGTGTCATTCTGGGTCGACAGATACAAAAAAGCCGCACTGGGCGACTTTCAAGATGATTGTTATTCTGCTTATATGTATGATTGGTATGCAAACATACATTAAAAACACTATTGGACAGATATGGAACTTTCAACTTTACTTCTTTTTATTCCTGCTTGTTTTGCTTTGAACCTAGCACCTGGGCCTAATAACCTGCTTTCTGTTAACAATGCAGTATACTATGGCTTTGCATACTCCTGTGCGGGGGGAATTGGTAGGTTGTTCGCATTTGTGATTATGCTTATTTTAGCTTCATTTGGTTTAGCTGTTGTCTTGCAGACATCAGAAGTCATTTTCAGCATAATCAAATTTGCTGGCGTTGCTTATCTTCTATGGCTTGCATACCAATTATGGAACTCTCCAACTGATGAGTTCAAATTTGAAGAAACCAAGAAAAATAGTTCGATAATAAAATTAGCAAGGCAAGAATTTTTGGTCGCAGCGGGAAATCCAAAGGCGATACTCATATTCACTGCCTTTCTTCCTCAATTCGTTAATCCACAACTACCAACTGAATCCCAATTTCTAGCACTTGGCTCTTTATTTTTGTTACTTGAATTCATTGCAATCATGCTCTATGCATGGTTAGGTTTACATATGAAGAAGTTACTAAGAAAACCAAATGCTAAAAAGGTTTTTAATCGCACCTGTTCTGGTCTATTAGCTAGTGCAGGCGTTGGGCTTCTAATTTCTCAAAAAGTGGCTAAATAATACAACATTTAAAAATTCATTAAATAAAAAGTCATCACTTAATTAAAGATGACTTTTTATCTTAATACCATTCAAGCAACAAGTTACTGCATCGGATTATTTCCAGAAATTAACCTTCAGCAGATAGTTTTAAAAATAACGTTTATCAGACCGCATTATAATTTTAATTAATACCCAGAACCTTAATTCATAATCAAGTCACAATATTTATCTACTGTATAGTAAAATTATCAGGTTTGTATTGATGTTCTAAATATTTTCCAGAATATGTTATCCCTCTCAGGCTTAAGACTGCGAAAAATGTAATGTATGCTAAAGCCTTTTCCTCATTAAAAAACATCATTACTTGGTCAAATACATCCAAAAGTCAGCGAAATTTTTACATTCTGTAGATATTGTTCCCGTTTCTTCCTCTTTTTCACACCGTGAGAGTATGTCACCATTCATAAGCACATTTTGTAAAAGAATATTGACCTCATCTTCACAATTTGCTGGCTCAGGATGTTTTTTACAAATACTATTTATTCTAGATAAATAATCATCATATCTATCTGTAGCGCCTAATACAGTACTACTCAATGATAATAGCATTGATATCACTAACCATCTTTTCGTATCCATCCCCTTTGGTTTAATTCAAACTCTAATTCAATCATAACTATAAGGCTATAAAAACCTATTTAAAAGAAATTATTATTATAACTCACATATAACAAATAGACCTTCAACAACTTCACTGATTATTCTTATCTTCGAAACGTGTTTGTAGACTCACTTTAAAAATAATGAATACTCATTTTCAATAGGCTATGATGGGCAAAAGTAATAATTGTTTTTTAGCTATATATCCATACACATATTAAAATTAATTTCATGTAACGACTCGAATACCCCCCCATTCTGCCATTATTACTAACATAGCCAGATCTATTAATCAGTATAAAATACACCATTCTTATTATCACTCACAGAGCATTTAAAACGTATTAATAGTGCGACTCTGTTGATAAACTATTACAATAAAAAATAATACGGTGATGATATACATGCTACCTCCTGCTAATTTTATTACTTTAACCAGCGAAATGGTTGAAGAGTGCGCAAAACTTTACTGTGAAACCTACAGCTCTGCTCCTTGGTTTGAACAATGGCCATCACATCACCCCATAATTGAGTTTATTACCCATCATTTAGGTAATAATTATTTTATGGGTTATGTTATACAGATAGAAAAGCGCATTGTTGGTGCTTGCCTTGGTTTTAAAAAACCATGGAATCAAGGGGTTGAATACTATATTGATGAGCTATTTATTCATCCTGATTTTCAGGGTAAAGGGCTAGGTAGTGCATTTATGCAATATATCGAACAGCAATGCGTTACATGCAATCTTAACGCTATTATTCTAAATACTGAGAAAGGTTTTCCATCGGAAAGTTATTATCGCCGTAATGGTTTTACAGTGCATGAAGGCTTAATTATTCTATCCAAATGGGTGACGACTGATAACCATAAAACAAAATAGTCGCTCGACAGGCCTTGTCTCTCTTTCCGCCCACCATTAAATAAACTTAATTGTGAATAATGGTGGACAAGAGGATCAGTCAATATAGAAATACTTTAATTTATTTTTATATACCATATAAAAACGCATAAAAGTGGTCATACCTAACCCGCATACTGTGCTATACCTGTATAACCTTTACCTTGATGTAGTTTATCGACTTTGCCAGTTGCTAAAGTGACCTGATAAACCCCGCCAAGTAAATCGGCAATATACATCAATTGAGCACTTTTATCGTACGTTAAGCCGATAGTTTCGTTAAAACCTCGGCAAATCACTCGATAATTAGCCAACCCATGCTCCGTCATTTCCGCACAATTTAGGCTATTACCATTTGGCTCCCCGCCCCTATCTGTCCAATACAGAATTTGCTTTTCTTCATCAATTAATAGGTCAATAGGCTCGGGAAGCTTGTCGAGTAATAATTCAATATCTTTCCTATCGGATGGATGATAATTGGCTTTTGGCTGTAATGGCACTCGAAATAAACGACCTAGCCCACCTTTTGCAGTACCTTTTTGTGTCCAATAGAGCCAATTATTTGCAACATCGAGGGCAATTCCCACACATTGGTCTAATATATCGACTTTACCTTGATTATTGCGTGGTCGTTCAACGTGAGTTTGTAAATCGGATCCATCGGTTTTGCATGAACTAATTTTCCCTCCTTCTCGGTCGCACCAATATAATCGTTGTGATTGTTGCTCAAGTTGAAGCTGTTTTGGCGTTCTGATTTGACCATTGCCTATCAGCATCTTTCTGGCTGTTCCATCAAAATTCATCACATTGATAGAGCCATCATCAGCATCAAAGTCATCTCCCATATTACTCCAGTAAATCAAACGTCTTACAGGATCAACATCTATACCATCAGGCGTACCACCCAACCCTTCAACGAGGTTGTGAGTCTCCCTCGTTGTTTTATTAAACTGTGTTATTGCAGGGTTGATTATATCGAGTAGCAATAAATAAGGCTGAGAAAATTCGTTAGTTTTCATCACTGTTACCTCATCATACATTTGATTAATTTTACGTTTTAAATATAGATGGTTAATCATTGATTAGCTAACTAATAGTTTCGAATTAAATTATTTCTTAAGGTTTAGCGGGGTTACGGGTGATACGATAACTTATCTCTAGGCTCAATTTATTGAGTATAAAAATAAAACGATGAATTTTGATATAAAAAAGGATAAATCTTAGGTGTAATACCTTAGACGAGTTAAGGTTATTGATTTTTTGTTTATATTAAAAGCAACCTTAAGAAAAAATTAATTATAAAAGCAGATTTATTAACAATAGCCCTCATATTTAATATCTATTTATGTTTAAAGAAATATAATCTTCAAACAATTTCAAATTGTAAAAAAATATTAAAAATAACATAAAGAATGGTTGGCGACTCATATGAAAAAAGTCGAATATTTACTCAAAAAACTACGTTCGGTAGTTATTAGTGATAAGCTCTATCTCACTAATAAGTTTAGGAAAAAAATCGGTTATACCCCTAATTTTGATACTCCCAAAAGCTTTAATGAGAAAGTCAATTATCGGATGATATATGACCGAAATCCGTTATATACACAATTAGCCGATAAACTGGCAGTCAGGGAATATGTTTCTCGAAAAATTGGGGACCAATATTTAGTACCAATTTTAGCCACCTATAATGACGTTAATGAAATCAATATTGATAAATTACCAGAACGTTTCGTATTGAAATGTAATCATGATAGTGGTAGTAGTGTTATTTGTGTCAATAAAGCACAATTTAATCTACAAAAAGCGAAAGACAAGCTTTCATTTCATTTAATGAAAAATTTGTATTACATCACGCGTGAACGGCATTATAAAAATATTAAAGCCAAAATAATTTGTGAATCATATATTGATCTGTTTGCAAACAAAAATAGAAAGCTCATTCCCGAGACCTGTCGTATCCACTGTTTTGCAGGTAAACCAATGTACGCAGAGATCGACTATAGCGATGAGTTGGGTAATGAGTTTATTAATATCTATGATACGCAATGGCAGCTGCAACCTGTGACATTTGGCTATCCGAATATGTTAGAGCCCGTTGCAGAGCCTCCGTTATTCCAAGAGATGCTAAGGTTGGCTCAGCGGCTTGTCAGCCCTTTTGACTATTGCCGTGCTGATTTTTTGATGTCAGAAGACACATTATATTTTAGCGAATTGACATTTGCACCAAATGCGGGCCGCACAGTCATTCAACCTTTATCATGGGATTTTCGACTAGGGGAAATGTGGCAACAACGCATTGTTGGGGCGACAGGTAATATTGAGGTTGGTGAAACATTAGCGGCTATCTCTTTTAATAAAAAGAAATAGCCCTATTTAATCGATAAAAGCCGTGTTAACTCAATGAACAACACGGCTTTTGGCTTAAACTTTATAGTTAATTTGCCAATACACCCGCTTTGCGACGCACACTGGCAATAAGCATATAAATAGTTGTAACCGTTAATACAATAAAGAAGAAGTTAACCAAACCATTATGTTGCTCTAAGAAGGTTCCAGCGACTAATGGACCCACAGCAGATCCCACACTATAGCTAAACAACATAACTTGAGTTGCCGCAACAATATAAGAAGAATCTAAATTGTCACAGGCCAACGTAATCGCAATTGGGTATAGTGCAAACGAAGACATCCCCAGCAGCGCCAATGCGACTATCATCACAAGGTAATCGTTAGAGATATAAATAATCCCCATTGCAAATACCCCCAGTAACGACACCATCGCTAACAGCAACGTTTTACTCATCATAATTGACAGTTTACTGACGACTGGCTGGATCAGCATACCGCCTAGAATAATTGATGCCATCAACACACCCACTTGTTGAGTGTTAAATGGGCCATTTTTTAATGATAAAGGCATTAACCCATAAATTGTTCCCATCAAAATTCCGGATGTCATACAACCAATCATTGCAGGCTTACTGAGACGAGCAATTTTTTTCAATGATAGTTTTTGATGCGAATCACATGCTGGTTGCCCCTGACGAAATAACAGTGGTGGTAAAACGGCAAGCAGTAATAGCCCAAGCACAACCATAAATGGATAAGCGCCTTGAGTGCCAATAACACCAATAGCCAACTGCCCCAATGTGGTTCCACCATAAAGAGATGTCATATAAAAACTGAGGCGTTTCGCTCGCTCTTTAGGGCTGTCACCAATCAGGAGCCACGATTCAACAACCACGAAAATCCCAGCGACGGCAATCCCCGCAATCAAACGGTTTGGTAACCAAGCAGAAATGTTCGGTGTCCACGGCAAAATAACCACGGTTGCCGCCAACATTAATAAAAAAGCAATAAATGAGAGACGATGACCTATTTTAGCAATAATAGGTTCGATCATCATTGACCCAATTAATAAACCAATATAGTAGGCACTAGCTAACCAGCCCGCATAACTTGTATCGATATTAAAGCCACCCATTGATAATGGGATAAGGCTCATTAGATACCCCGAAGCAATTGCAAAAATGGTCAAGCCCGCGACAGGTACAAATGTACTGTCTTGTTTGCGCATTAATGTAGAGGCCTGTTTCACGACCTACTCTCCCACTGACAAAATAAATAATGACTCGCCATCATTCAAATAACAGCATTGTTGACTGGGTTTATTCGCACTAGTCACATTGTTACTTAATGCACTTAACCATTCAGACTTGGCCAACTAACTACAGATTGAATTATTTTGAGTCTCTGCGCTGCATTCATCGGGGGGCCACGCGGCAATATTGAGTACCCAAAAGATACCCAGTCCGGCGACTAGTGCAGGTGTTTAAATAAAATGGTAAGACTAATTTGGCGGCAATATAGAACTTTAATGGGGTAAATTAAAATGAGAAAAACTAATGCTCACTAGTAAAAATATTTATGTGAGAAAAATCACAATTTTTCTTGGGAAAGTGTTGTTGGCCGCAAAGGCAATAAAAATAAAAATACCTTTTAAAACAACTAATTAAAAGCGAGCCCTTCAATAAAAGCAATAGCACTGATTGATTGAATTTTAACCACAATCATATTGATAAATTTTATTGGTTATCTATTAAAAAATATTTTATTACAATATTGTGCTGCGCCATTTGATCATTAAAGATACTTACTAGGATTAATTATCTTTTTTATTCATTTTTATAATTGAAAATCGTATTTATCGGCAATTAACGTCGTTTGAATTAATTTTGTTCGTTTTCCTGTTTTAATCTCCGCCATAATGTTGTGCGGCTTATTCCTAAATAACGTGCAACGGCTTGTCTATCCCCTTTAAAATAATCCATCACCTCAGAAAGTGAGGCACCGACTTGCTTAGCTTGTGTAAAATCCGCCGTCACCGTTTCACGTTCAGGCGATAAACTTACCAACATCGTTTGCGTAATCGCTTTATCTGGATATGCGCTGCAATATAACGCCACTCGTTCCATTAAGTTGCGTAATTCACGCACGTTACCCGGCCATAAATAGTGCTTAAAAAAATCACGGCAACTAAATAGTTGCTGAACTCTAAATGCGGGCAGTGATTGTTGTAAGCCAGCAAATGCCAGTTTTAGTAGCCGCTCTGCTAGCATATAGATATCCTCTCCGCGTTCATGTAATGAAGGTACTTTCATGCGCAAAACACCCAGTCGATAAAATAAATCGGCTCTAAAACGCCCTTCTTTTACCCAATTATCAAGGTCACAGTGGGTCGCACAAATAACACGGACGTTCACCTGTAATGGGCGATATCCGCCAATACGTACCACCGTCATTTCTTCCAATACCCTTAACAACCGAGTTTGCAACGCTAATGGCATTTCCCCTATTTCATCTAAAAATAAGGTGCCGCCATTTGCCATTTCAAATAAACCTGCTCGCCCTCCGCGCCGAGAGCCAGTAAATGCTCCTTCTTCATAGCCAAATAGCTCTGCTTCTAATAAATTTTCAGGGATAGCACCACAGTTGACAGCAACAAATGGCATAGGTGCCTTTCTTTTATGCTGATTAAATAATCGATATTCATGATGGATAGCTTGCGCCACCATTTCCTTTCCTGTGCCACTTTCCCCTTGAATTAACACTGTTGCCTCAGAGCGCGCGTAAAGCATAATCTCTTGGCGTACTCGTTCCATTAAAGGGGAAGCACCAATTAAGTCATTGATTGTATGTCGTACTTTGGTTGTGTTTTCTGGCTGATAACCGATTGGTGTGGTTTTTTGATCGTAAGAAATGCGACTTAATTCAATAGCATCGTAAAAAGCTTGGCGTATTGTTTCGGTTGAATAAATAAAGATCCCCGTCATTCCCAACTCTTGGGCAAGATCCATAATCAGCCCTGCACCAACAACCACATTGATCCCCATGGCTTTTAATGACTTTAATTGCGCCCTTGCATCCTCTGCGGTGATATAGCTACGTTGTTCAATGCGCAAACCAAAGTTTCTTTGAAACTCATCTAATGAAGGGATAATTTTTTGATAATTAATAATGCCAACTTTATGACTGATCTCACGTGCTTTCGCGAGCGCTTGCATCACATCGAATCCACTGACTTTAACGATGATCACCGGAACCGATACGTGACTTTTTAAGTAAGCGCCATTTGAACCAGCACTAATTATTGCATCACAATGCCCGGTTTTGAGCCGTTCACGCACCTCTTCTGCCGCCTGCTCAAACCCCATATTGAGTGGTGTTATCTCCGCTTGAGCGCTAAATTCTGGGCTGATATCACGAAATAGTGTAAATAATCGAGAGACAGAAACTGTCCAAATAATTGGTTTTTGCATAAGTTTGATCCTGAAACCCAATTACGTTTCATATAATGTTTCAATAGACATTAGCACTGTTTCATTGAAACAACACAATGGCTTTATACAAAACTCCAAGTTAGCTCACAAAAACAACACTATTCACATCTAATTGATTTTCAATAAATAAAATAATTATCCCATTATTCGGCGATTATGGCACGGCACTTGCTACGCATAATTAAAACAAACTCAGCTACACTTTATTAGCACTTTGATAACATGAGGCTTTCTATGTCATCTATTTCAGCCGGACAAGCGTTTCGTAATGCATTGGATAGTGAAACACCTCTACAGCTAGTTGGCACGATCAATGCCAATCATGCCTTACTTGCCCAGCGTGCAGGTTACAAAGCCATTTATCTTTCTGGTGGTGGCGTAGCGGCTGGCTCTTTAGGCTTACCCGATTTAGGAATTTCCACTTTAGACGATGTTTTAATTGATATTCGGCGCATCACCGATGTGTGTGATCTCCCTTTAATGGTAGATGCCGATATTGGTTTTGGCCCCTCCGCATTTAATGTCGCTAGGACAATGAAATCTATCTATAAAGCAGGTGCAGCCGGCCTACATTTAGAAGATCAGGTCGGAGCAAAACGTTGTGGTCACCGACCAAACAAAGAAATAGTCTCTACACAAGAGATGGTTGACCGCATTAAAGCTGCGGTCGATGCACGTGTTGATGATAATTTTGTGATCATGGCTCGGACTGATGCTCTCGCCGTTGAAGGGTTAGAGGCCGCTCTAGAAAGAGCGCATGCCTATATCGAAGCGGGGGCTGATATGCTCTTCCCTGAGGCAATAACCGAATTAAGCATGTATCAACAATTCGTCAATCATACTCAAGTACCTGTCCTTGCCAATCTGACTGAGTTTGGGAAAACCCCACTCTTTACCCTTGATGAGTTACGCAGTGTTGGCATTGCGATTGCGCTGTATCCCCTTTCTGCTTTCCGTGCGATGAATAAAGCCGCAGAACAGGTTTATACCACTTTACGTCAAGAGGGTACGCAAAAAAGTGTTGTGCCAATCATGCAGACCCGTGACGAGTTGTACCAAAGTATTAACTATTACGATTATGAACAAAAATTAGATGCCTTATTTTCACAACAGAAATAATTAATTCAATAAAACACGTTGTGTAAACCCTACAAAGGATGATCCGATGACTGAACAACTGAACACTTCTAACACATCGCAATTTAAACCCAAAAAATCCGTTGCACTTTCAGGTATCGCGGCCGGGAATACCGCACTTTGTACTGTCGGTAAAAATGGCAATGATTTGCACTACCGAGGCTATGATATACACGATCTCGCTACTCAGTGTGAATTTGAAGAGGTCGCTTACCTCCTCATTCATGAAAAGCTCCCCACGGGCTCTGAGTTAACGGCTTATAAAGAAAAATTAAAGGCATTAAGGGGCTTACCCGCCAGTGTAAAACAAACCTTAGAATCAATCCCTGCAAATGCCCATCCCATGGATGTGATGCGTACAGGCGTTTCTGTCATGGGTTGTGTTTTACCTGAAAAAGAGGCGCACACATTAGCCGGAGCCAAAGAGATTGCTGACAGGTTACTTGCCTCTCTCGGCTCCATGCTGCTGTATTGGTATCACTTTAGCCATCATGGACGCCGAATTGAAACAGAAACCGATGATGAGTCGATTGGCGCACATTTTCTGCATCTTTTACACGGTAAGAAGCCACCAGCGCAGTGGGAACGTTTCATGCACATAGCCTCTATTCTCTATGCTGAACATGAATTTAATGCCTCCACTTTTGCTGCTCGTGTCATTGCCGGAACAGGCACCGATTTTTACTCTGCAATAACAGGAGCAATCGCAGCATTACGTGGGCCTAAGCATGGTGGAGCAAATGAGGTTTCTTTAGAGATACAACAACGCTATGCCTCTATTGAGGAAGCGGAACGCGATATTATGGCGCGTCTCGCTAAATCAGAGGTGATCATCGGCTTCGGTCATCCCGTTTATACCCTTGCAGATCCCCGTCACCCCATTATTAAATCGGTAGCACTGCAACTGTCTGAGCAAAGTTTAAACCGTCAACTTTATGATATCGCACACCATTTAGAGTCGGTGATGAAGCGTGAAAAAAATATGTTCCCGAATTTAGATTGGTTCTCCGCAGTCACTTATCATTTGATGGGAATTCCGACCGCCATGTTTACCCCACTGTTTGTTATGGCACGAACCGCAGGTTGGTCTGCACACATCATCGAGCAGCGCCAAGATAATAAAATTATTCGCCCTTCTGCTAACTATATTGGCCCAGAAAACAAACTATTTACTCGCATGGAACAGCGTTAATAAGGATCATATCAATGACAACAGCTACCTTAAATCAGCAAGAATTCGATAAAGTGATCAGTGATATCGTCGATTATGTCACCGAATATCCCATCGTCTCTGACTTAGCTTATGACACCGCCTATTATTGCTTTCTAGACACGCTTGGTTGCGGTATGGAGTCGCTCGAGTATCCTGCATGTAAAAAATTGCTCGGTCCTATCGTTCCAGGTACGGTCGTGCCTAATGGCGCAAAAGTACCTGGCACGCAATTTCAACTCGACCCTGTACAGGCCGCTTTCAATATTGGCACCATGATCCGCTGGTTAGATTTTAATGATACTTGGCTTGCCGCTGAGTGGGGCCATCCCTCTGATAACTTAGGCGGTATTCTCGCGGTCGCGGATTGGTTATCGCGAGAAGCGCTCGCAAAAGGTAAACCACCTTTAACAATTCGGCATGTGCTCACCGCTATGATCAAAGCACATGAAATTCAAGGATGTATCGCCTTAGAAAATGCCTTTAATAAGGTAGGGCTTGACCATGTTATTTTAGTCAAAGTAGCCTCTACCGCCGTCGTAGCACAGATGTTAGGACTCAATCGCGAAGAGATATTAAATGCGTTATCCCTCGCTTGGATTGACGGCCACAGTTTACGTACTTATCGACATGCACCAAATACAGGTTCGCGTAAATCATGGGCTGCGGGGGATGCAACCTCTCGAGCAGTTCGGCTAGCTCTTATGGCACAAAAAGGTGAAATGGGCTATCCCAGCGCACTAACCGCAAAAACATGGGGCTTCTATGATGCGCTGTTTAATGGGCAAGCTTTCCGTTTCCAACGCCCCTATGGCTCTTATGTTATGGAGAATGTGCTGTTTAAAATTTCGTTCCCTGCTGAATTCCATGCACAAACTGCGGTGGAAGCTGCATTACAACTGCATGAGCAATTAAAATCACTTGGTAAAAGTGCTGATGATATTGAGAGCGTATCGATACGCACCCATGAAGCTTGTGTACGGATTATTGATAAACAAGGGCCACTTAATAACCCAGCTGACCGAGACCACTGTATTCAATATATGGTTGCGATCCCACTGATTTTTGGGCGTTTAACCGCTGCTGACTATGAAGATAATATTGCTAATGACCCACGTATTGATAACTTACGTAGCAAAATAGTTTGCCGTGAAGAGCCTAGCTTCACACAGGATTACCATGATCCAGAGAAGCGCTCTATCGCCAATGGGTTAACGATTAAGCTTAAAGATGGTCAATGCCTTGATGAAGTATTAATCGAATACCCAGTTGGCCACAAACGTCGCCGTAAAGAAGGGATCCCTCTACTATTAAAGAAATACAGGACCAATCTAGCGCGTCAGTTCCCTGAAACGCAACAAAGACGAATTCTTGCTGCATCACTTGATAAGCCATTGCTTGAAGCGATGCCGGTCAATGCGTTTATGGACTTGTTTGTTATTTAATCATTATGACCAAATATGGGGACCCCTGTCCCCATAATCGACTCATCCCCAATTTTCTTAAATGAAATATCCCTTTAATAGCGATAGATTTTAGTTTTAATTCTATTGAATAAACCTAAAAGGATATTATACACCGATTTCCTATGGTTACTTTAATACTCGTAGCTTCTGCAACTGCCTATGCAGATACTTGTGATAATTTTGTAGTTGATACTGGTTTTATCATATGAATTACCTTTGATTCAATATGTACACATTTAACAGTGAGTCCAATATTACTTCTCAAAATCAGCGAAGCCGACCTCCATTTTTATTTTAATCCATCAAAAGCAATTATCGGTTCATCTGTTAAAAGTTAATGTTAATTTACGTTATCTTAATGCATTAGATGGAAAAAGAATTAATTATTCCCAATATACAGCAATCAGTGATGCAGCACCGATAAAAACAGTTAAAATTCATAAATAGCACAATTAAACGAATATGATTGATTTTATTAACAAACTCATCCAAATAAAAAATCAGAACAGATAATAGAAATAAACCTTAAAATTCAATTGATTGATTTTATGGACAATGTTTACTTAAATAAAAAACCAACTGATAAAATACCTTATAAGATATAAAAAAAATAAACTTAGCCTATAAGAAAAGCAATCATAAATAGACAAAATAAACGCAATATTATGTTTTTTTGAATTAATCCTTACACCTTATCAAACAAAACCACTCAATAAATAATAATCAAAAGTAAATAGTTATTAAATCTAAAACAAATCTATTAATGATTGCGTTAATGTTTATAAATATCAATAGAGTTAATATTAAAATATTATAACTTCATTACATCTTAAATAACTGGTGTTATGATAAATAATCAAGCAACTAAACGAAATTAGATAGTTAACACTCTTCAAAATACCATTGGTGTTTTTCATTTAGCTAGAACCTGCATGACCAATATTAACTTTTATTAATTTAAGGAATTAGTACGATATGAAGACAAAAACTATCCGTGACGTCACCTTTGATTTATTACGTCAGCTTGAACTAACGACTTTATTTGGTAACCCAGGCTCAACAGAGGAGACTTTTTTAAAAAATTTCCCTAAAGATTTTCGTTACATTCAAACATTACACGAATCATCAGCGGTTGGTGCTGCCGACGGCTATGCTCAGGCGACTCGAAAACCAGCTATCGTCAACGTCCATACCTCCGCAGGCCTAAGTAACTCAATGAGTAATATTATGACTGCGGCACAGAATAAAACACCATTAATTATTACTGCGGGTAACCAAACTCGTGAAATGTTGTTAATGGAACCTTGGTTAACCAACGTTTCACCAACAGAACTGCCTAAACCTTGGATAAAATGGAGCTATGAACCTGTCAGAGCAGAAGATGTACCCGCTGCATTTATGCGCGCTTATGCAATGGCATTACAACCACCTGCTGGTCCTGTCTTTCTATCCATTCCGCTAGATGATTGGGATAAACCTGCATTAGGTGATGCTGTAGTACGCACTGTTGCATCACAATTTGCGCCAGACCCTATCCGGATTTCTCAATTTGCCGATAAGCTATCAACGGCTAAAAATCCAGCACTTATATATGGTTCTGGTATTGCTCGAGGGAAAGGCTGGGATATTGGGATCCAATTAGCAGAAAAATTGAATTGCCATGTATTCAGTGCCCCCGCGTCAGAGGTGCCCTCATTCCCTGAAAACCATCCTCTTTATGCTGGCGGATTGCCTTTTGCTATTCAACCGTTATCAGAAAAATTGAAAGGCTATGATGTCGCTATTGTTATTGGCGCACCGATATTTCGCTATTATCCTTATGTGGAAGGCGAATATATTCCCGAGGGGTTAAAATTACTGCATATTACTGATGACCCTAATGAATCTGGAAGAGCTCCTGTTGGTGATAGTTTGTTATCTAGCCCGGTGTTAGCATTAGAAGCATTACTCAATCTAGTGCCAAAACGCTCAATAACACCACCTAAAGTTCCGCAACAACATCACAGAATGTCACCTCACCCAGCAGCACCGCCATTACCACATAAAGGTCAACAGCTTTCTGCATTAGAATTATTTCAAGGGTTACGTGAGTTTACTCCCGAAAATACTGTGTTAATCGAAGAATCACCCTCTAATCTTGGTGAATTGCATACCGCATGGCCTATTGATAAGCCAGACTCTTTCTACACTTTTGCAAGTGGAAGCCTTGGCTGGAATTTACCCGCAAGTATTGGTATCGCATTAGCAGAAAGAGATAGCGGTAGAAATCGTCCTGTTCTAGCCATTATCGGTGATGGTTCTTTGCAATATTCAATTCAAGGCCTATGGACAGCTGCTCAACTTAAGCTACCTATATTGTTTGTTGTACCACGAAACTATGAATATGCGATCTTGAAATCCTTTGCTGAATTAGAAGATTCCCCAGGCGTTCCGGGCCTTGACTTGCCTGATATAGATATCACTTCTTTAGCTAAAGGTTATGGTTGTGTTGGCGTACGTGCTGAAACAATAGATGAGATAAGCCAAATATGTAAGGTGGCATTTTCACGTTCAGTTCCTACCGTGATTGAAGTTCCTATTATTCCTACGACACCTCCTTTGTTGTAATTAAATAAACTTGAGGCGCAATGCGTGTTATTGCGCCTTTTTTGCGTATAAAAGAGGTTATCTAATGTTAGATACTATTATTACAGCGTTACTGCCTATTGTGGTTACTCTTTTACTCGGATATTTTGCAGGGTATCGACATGACTTCAATAAGGATCAAGCCACTATATTAAATAAAATGGTTATGTTGTATGCCTTACCATTATTGCTATTTGCAGGAATATTAAGTACTCCATTAACAGAAGTAATCAATAACGTTGATGTTTTCTTGTGGATATTCGTGGGCATGGTGGTGGGGTTTCTTGCTGTTTTCCTTATTTCCCGCTTCATCTTCAAATCTAGCGCTCGTTTAGCCGCATTACGTTCCATTGCTATTGCCGGTCCTGCTGTACCTTTTGTTGGAACCCCTGTATTAGGCGTTCTGTTTACTACAGATGCTGATATTGCAATTGCCGTCGGTAGCTTATTAATGAATTTAATTCAGGTTCCATTAGCATTAGTCTTTTTAGTTGGTGGCGATTCTGACAACACATCAACAAATAAGAAAAGTGTATTTTCAATTGTTGCTAACAGTATAAAAAATGCGTTAATGCAACCTGTCGTATGGGCACCTATCCTAGCTTTTATTTTATTACTGATTGGATTGGATATGCCTAAGTTTTTAAAAGGTTCATTTATTTTATTAGGTCAAGCAACTGGTGGAGTGGCATTATTTGCTGTAGGCGCTGTTCTCTATGCACAAAAAGTGAGTTTTTCTCTATCTGTTATCATAAACGTTCTGAGTAAAAATATTCTATTACCTTTAATTATACTGGTAATTATGATGGCGTTACATATACCTCATGTCGAGCGAGGCTTAGTGTCTGTAACACTGGCTATCCCCACAGCATCAATAGCGGTTATTTTTGCGGTGGAATATAAAACAGGGGAACAAGAAATGGCATCAACACTATTTTGGAGTACCATTTTATCAGTTATAACAATGGGTGGCTTTATTTGGTTTACAGGAAGTTAAGTTAATTCAACGCTAAACCGATTGAAATTAAACGACCATGGTAGAATGTCAATTTTTCCTCTTACAGACAATACTCTTAAAAGTCTTTCCATGGTCGTTATTTGTATCTGCTTTGCGGTTTCTACTCGTCATCTCTGGCACTGCAAATTTTCGAATACCGTTTTCAAGTGACTCACTACATCGGCATAAAGCTCATCCAACAGTCAAAGGGGAGCCATACGTTATTTCATCGGTAAAATACTCTCGAAAACACCGCCTTTGAAAATATAGCCTATATGTATGATCACGGATATGACGTTGTTATGGATAAAGAGAAAGCGAATTATTATTTAGCACAAGTCAAACTCACAAAAGTTGTGAATACTCTTTCTACCAATACTTATCCCTGCCAGATTTATACTGATAAAAAGTAAATACCCATTAAGATATTAACCCGTGGCTAAATAGATATAACGCTATTTACCACGGCTCTATTCATTTATTATTTCAATTTCTATAGGCTGACTCTATTCTTTCTCTAGCCCATTAATCCGTAGCCACCCTGTTGTGAACGTTCCAGTATTAGGGTTAGTGTAACTTGCGTAAGCAAAACCGGGAAACTCTTGCGCACTAAATAGCCATACTGAATCCCCTTCAATGACATAAGGCTGTCCAGTTTTTTCGCAAGCTAAGGCTGGGTCTTCATAAAAGTAGAGGCGTTTTTCTTTAACTCTATAATTCCCTTTTGATGGCTCCTCAAGCTTATAATAGATATCCTCAGGCTTGGATACGGATTCCACATTTAACCAACCTCTCGCTCTACCATAACTTACAAAGACATATTCATTTTCCTCATCATCAATCATAGAGTTAGCTAGTTGATTAAAAACCTTCACCTTATCATTAGGTATTACAAAATTAATATTACTCTTGCATTCTGGTGTTGGAGCGGAGTGGAAATATGCTTTTTTTTCGCCAACGACCACCCATATATCTGATTTAGGTGAAAAAAATTCAGAACCGATCTGCTCGCGCCGTTGAGAGCAAAACTGCTCTCTTTTAATGCAGTTTTGATATTGCTCCCCTAACTTTTTATCAAACGCCAATTGCTTTAATTTCCGACCATCGCTATCTGTCGTCCATAACGTATTTGATCTCAGTAAATAACTTAAAGTACCTATTGGCCTTTGTAATTGCTCTCCCGGAAGATAATCGCTACAACTATCGATTATGCCTATTTCTAATATATTTTCGTCTTGATAACTGGCATCCATAGAGACTCTATCGGAAGACTTTTTATATTTTACGGCGGGTGGATAATTTGAACTAAGAATAAGATTTTCTAGCTCGGAATAACAATAATATGACACCTCTTCATTCAGAAATTGAAGGTAACTTTCATCATCTTGGGCATATTCATTTGCACTGACTGATATCGAATGTAGAGTTGTAGTCAGCAAAACTGCAATTTTTAATAAATGGCGCATATACATTCCTTGTTACCCTGAGTAATAACATGTTCATTAAACTGGCCAATATAACGCGTTTACTCATGACATCTTAAAACAAAATATTCAGAAATACCCTCCAATGATTGACAAATTATTAGTGTATTATTCTTTTACTTTCCCAATAAAATAATAAATCAACACCTAAAACTTTATTTATTCGATCTAAAACGGGGACATCTGTCCCCGTTATTGATCAAGCCCATGTCTTACCAAAACAGCGCATACAGTACACACAAGATAATCATGATTGCATAAGAAGCAACGTTGAAGCCTGTTGATGTTTTAAAAGTTTCTGATGTCAGGATAATTGCACCTCGGCTATCATCTTCTTTTGATGTTGTTAAGCTGATCAGCCCAATCACTACCGCAGTAAAGAAGAAGGTATACATCATCTGGTCAAGGAATGGCATACCTAAAGGCATTAACTTCAAGAATAATGCAAACGGAATAGAAAGAAGCACACCAATAATTGCCCCTTTTGCATTCGTTTTTTTCCAGAACAACCCTAACAAGAAGACGGCTAAAATACCTGGGCTAACTAAACCTGTATATTCCTGAATATATTGGAAAGCTTGGCCAATATTCCCCAGTAATGGAGCAATAAAGCAGGCAATAATTAATGCCACGACCGCACTGACTCGACCTACATTAACTAATTTATGATCGCTGGTCGAAGGCGCAATATACTCTTTATAGATATCCATCGTGAAAATGGTTGCGACCGAGTTCAACATTGACGCTAATGATGAAACAATTGCAGCAGCCAATGCCGCAAATACAACCCCTTTCGCTCCGACAGGTAAGAATTGCGTTAACCATGGATAGGCTTTATCGGCCTGTGCGAGCGTTGGAATATGCTCTTGGGCCATTGTACCAAGTCCCGCAAGTAATTGTGGATCAGTGACAATCACATACGCTGCAATCCCTGGAACAACAACAAGGATAGGAACAATTAATTTCAAGAAGGCAGCAAAAACCAGTCCTTTTTGTGCTTCATTGATAGATTTAGCCGCTAAAGCGCGTTGGATAATATATTGGTTGAAACCCCAATAATACAAGTTAGCGATCCACAAACCACCAATCAACACCGCAATACCCGGTAAATTGCTAAACTGAGGGTTATCTTGGCTTAAAATCATTTCAAAATGCTGGGGAGCTTCACTAACCATACGGCTCATACCTGCCATGATCCCTGCATCACCACCGATGTAACTCACCGCCATGATAGCCGTCAGTAAGCCACCCAAAATAAGGAAGAAGACTTGAACAACATCGGTCCACGCCACTGCCGATAGACCACCATAAAGAGAGTAGGCAATAGCAAACAGCGCCAAACCCAATATTGCATAAGACATTGGAATGCCAAGGATAGTCTGTAGAGCCAACGCACCTAAATAAAGAACAGATGTTAAGTTAACAAAGACAAATAAAGCTAGCCAAAATACTGCTAAAATCGTTTTTAACGTACGATTAAACCGTTTTTCAACGAATTCAGGGATAGTAAAAATACCCTTATCGATAAAAATAGGCATGAAATATTTAGCAACGATAATTAGTGTTAACGCAGCCATCCACTCATAAGAGGCAATCGCTAATCCGATAGAAAACCCTGAACCTGACATACCGATAAACTGCTCGGCAGAGATGTTTGCAGCTATTAATGAAGAGCCAATTGCCCACCACGGTAATGTTTTTCCTGCTAAGAAATAGTCTTTCGTGCCTTTTTTCTCGCCTTTTTTATTACGAGAAACCCATAAACCGACTGATATGATAATAAGCACATACAGGATAAATATCCCGTAGTCTAATGTGCTCAATCCAACGCCTTCTGTATGCATGATCAAGTTCCTTCACCTTCACCAAATGATTCAGCATTAGTGTAAACGTTACCATTGCATATCACTGTTAGATTAATCACAGATTTTTATAATAGATTAATTTTATCAACGAAATGTCAAATAATTGTATGTTGTTTAACATATTAAAGGCGATTTCACGTACATAAAATGTCTGATTTTGGATTTTTTGAGAAAAAATGTCTCTGGTGGGTCAACGTCATCAAAAGATATGATAACGTTTACATTATTGAAGTCATGAGGTTTTCAATGGACGTACAGAGTTACGCTGTACCAGTGTAGGGGAATAGATTAAACCACCAGCCTCTATATTTTCATTACGTGCTAAAGCAAGCGCTAATTCAGTGGCACGTTCAGCCATCATTTGGATGGGATAACGAATGGTTGTTAAACGAGGGTGAATATAACGGGCAATCAGTACATCATCAAAACCAATCACGGATACCTGCTCTGGGGAATGAATGTCATTTTCATCAAGTACTGCAATTGCCCCCGCGGCCATAAAATCGTTATACCCGACAACCGCGGTGATCTCTAAGGACTTAGTCAATAGATTAGTCATCGCCTGCTCACCACCCTCACCATAAGGCTTGCCATATTCGATATAGCTTTCAGGTAATGAAATTGCATGTTTTTTCAATGCATCACGATAGCCAAGTAACCGCTGTTCAGCGTCTTCTATTTTATGATCCGATGAAATATAAGCAATTTTAGTATGGCCTTGGCGGATCAAGTGCTCAGTGGCAAGATAA
This sequence comes from Providencia sp. PROV268, assembly GCF_028477805.1. Taxonomy (NCBI): domain Bacteria; kingdom Pseudomonadati; phylum Pseudomonadota; class Gammaproteobacteria; order Enterobacterales; family Morganellaceae; genus Providencia; species Providencia sp. PROV268. The sequence goes on along the minus strand of NZ_JAMPLW010000019.1, from coordinate 11,952 downwards.
GCCCCCTTGTAGTTATTCAACGAAATACAGCGATCAGCAATCGCCTCAATACGTCGATTAATCAATACCATGCTAGGAACTTCTTCGGCAAATTCTATCAGCTCTTCGTCTGACAACGCTTTAGAGTGAATAACGAGGGCATCACAGCGATTATTGATCAGCAATTCGATAGATTGGCGCTCTTCCTGCGCCGTGTGATAACCATTACAAATTAAAATGTGTTTACCATTTTTGTGGGCAACCGCATCAACCGCTTTGACCATCGTACCAAAAAAAGGGTCTGAGACATCATTCACCAATACCCCAATGGTGTTAGAACTTTGATTTACCAATGCGCGAGCGGCTGCATTTGGACGATAACCGAGTTTATTCATGGCACTTTTAACCGCAGCAATCGACATTTTGCTTGCCTTCGGTGATTGATTAATCACTCGAGAAACTGTCGCCACCGACACTCCCGCTTCTCTCGCTACATCTTTGATCGTTGCCATTTTTTACCTCTAAGTTCAGTCGATGCCATTAAACAATGCATTAGTATAAAAAACAATGGGGTATATTATAGATACGATGACCCTACTTTTAATATAGTAATATGAAAAACGCCGCATGAGGCGGCGTTACTCTCAGAAAATAAAGTGATAGCTCGTTTTCTGGTGATATATTTGATTTGGCTGTGAAATACCGCTGTATTGCTCCCCCCATTCAGGGTGGTTAACGGCATCCGGTGGAAACTGAGTTTCAAAGGCCACACCTGAAAACGGGGTATAATGACGTGATTTTCCCGGAACCGAAATCAAATAATTCCCTGTATAAACTTGCATTGCAGGCAAAGTTGTTGCGATATCCATTCGAACATCACCTTCTGGTGAAAAGAGTGAAGCGACCGTTTGCTCACCATCCGTAAGCTCTGGAGCCAAGATCATCGCATGATCATAACCACCAACTGCTTTTTGATCATCGTCTTGCAAAAAATCATAGCCTATACGCTTTTTACGACGAAAATCGAAAAACGTCTCAGAAACATCACGCCATTCGCCTGTTGGGATCCCCCCCTTATCGGTAGGCAGATAATGGGTGGCCGCTAGTTGTAAATCGTGCTCTAAGGCCGTTCTCGCCGAATCTTCCCCAGCTAAATTAAAATAAGCATGATTGGTTAAATTTACAGGGCACAACTCACTCACTTGTGTACGATAGTCGATAATGACTTTATTTTCATCCGTTAATATATAGCGGACTTCAGCTTGTAATTCCCCAGGAAATCCCTGATCGCCATCTTCTGAAACCAACGAAAAAATTGCCTCATATGGGTTAATTTGAGTCACCTTCCAAACACGATAACTAAAATTATCCCGACCGCCATGTAAACAGTGTTCACCTTGATTACTTGTCACCTGATACTCACGACCCGCTAAATTAAAACGGCCATGTGCAATCCGGTTCGCAACTCGCCCAATGGTTGCACCTAGATAAACGCCTTGATCCATTTGGGCCGCCATATTCGGTGAACCGAGTAAAACATCACGTTTACCTGCCGACATGGGTAATATGCAGCTTATCCAACTTGCTCCCAAGGTTGACAATAAAATTTTCATGCCATGTCTGTTGGTCAATGCAATCACTTTAGATGCACGTGCCACATACCCTTGGTCTTTCGATAACTGCATTCTTTTCTCCCTACAATTTTCATGCATTCGCCATGATCCCAGCACCATCACTAGGCTGGCAAACATAAATATCGGCCTTCAGCCCTGTCAACGCTTGATACTTTTGCTCAACCGCATCAATGACAGGAGTAACGAGTTGCTGTTTCATCAATGCCACCACGCAGCCACCAAAACCGCCGCCTGTCATTCTCACGCCGCCTTGATCCCCTAGAACCGCTTTCACAATCTCTACTAAGGTATCAATCTCTTTTACGGTAATTTCAAAATCATCCCGCATAGAAATATGTGACTGCTCCATCAGCATACTCAATAGGGGAAGATTATTTTCAGTTAAGGCTTTTGCGGCGGCAAGTGTTCTGTCGTTTTCGCTAATAACATGCTTAGCGCGTTTAGCCACTAGAGGTGTCAATTCCCCCTGCTTTTGGGCGAATTGTGCCAATGTAACATCCCGCAAAGCTTTCACGCCGAATTGTTTCGCCGCAGTTTCACATTGCTGACGCCGAATATTATACTCGCTATCCACTAATCCGCGTTTTTTATTTGAATTGATGATCATGACGACAAGATCATCAGGAATTGGAATTGGTGCTAACTCTAGGCTACGGCAATCGATTAATAGTGCATGCCCCTCATCACCGCAAGCAGAAATTAACTGATCCATAATGCCACAATTACAACCGACAAATTGGTTTTCAGCTTGCTGACCATTCAAAGCGATGTCTTGTTGGCTAATCTCCAATTGATACAATATCTTTAATGTCTGTCCAATCACCACTTCCAGTGAAGCCGACGAGCTAAGTCCTGCCCCTTGAGGTACATTGCCACTTACCGCAATTTCACATCCGCCAAATTGATACCCTCTGGCTAATAGATATTTAACGACGCCTCGAATATAGTTTGCCCACATTTTTTCAGGCAAAAATAGGATCTCTTCATCAAGGCTAAACTCATCAATATCATAGCCATAATCGGCTGCAATCACGCGAATTAAACGGTCAGGGCGCTTTCTGGCTGCCGTCATTGTTTGATAATCAATTGCACAAGGTAAAACAAACCCATCATTATAATCAGTGTGTTCACCAATAATATTCACACGTCCTGGCGCTTGCGCATAGACCTCGGGCTGAGCATCAAAGCCCTTAATAAAGGCTTCTGTCACTTTTTGTTGGAGTATTTCGATGCTATTCATAGCAACCTCTCGATAATATCTGGGTAATAATGGAATGGCTCGGCCATGCTGGTTGTATGCTCTAAATATTTACTGCTGCTTGTAGTGAATATCACTGACACCTCGTAACCTTTCCGCTGCTTGTTCAGGGGTTAAATCACGTTGAGTTTCAGCTAACATTTCATAGCCAACCATAAATTTTTTGATTGTCGCTGAGCGCAACAAAGGTGGATAAAAAAGAGCATGAAGCTGCCAGTGTTCAATCTCTCGGTTATCACTAAAAAATGGAGCGAAATGCCATCCCATCGAGTAAGGGAATGCACAATGAAAGAGATTGTCATAACGACAGGTGAGCTTTTTCAGTGCAACACTAAGGTCATCGCGTATCTCTACACTCATTTCATTCATACGCCGAATATGTATTTTAGGCATTAGCATGGTTTCAAACGGCCAAGCCGCCCAATAAGGCACAACAGCAAGCCAATGTGCTGTTTCCACTACCGTTCTAGAGCCATCTTTCAGCTCTGCCTGTGCATAATCCAACAGTAAATTGCTTCCTTGCTGCTGGTAATACTGTTTTAAGTGCTCATCTTTACGAGCAATTTCATTAGGCAAGAAATCACTCGCCCAAATCTGCCCATGAGGGTGTGGCTGAGAGCACCCCATCACCTCACCTTTATTTTCAAAAACTTGTACCCATAAAAACCGTTGGCTGAGTTCATCAATTTGCTGCTGCCAAGTTTCAATTACACGGCCGATTTGAGCTGTCGATAGTTCAGGTAAAGTCTTACTGTGATCAGGTGAAAAGCAGATCACTCGGCTCAAGCCACTGACCGCTTGTGTTTTAAATAAAGGCGATTGTTCTTTTGGCTGCGCACAAGACCTAGGTAATAGTGCAGAATAATCGTTTTGAAACACATATGTATCTTGATAATCAGGATTGATATCACCAGAAACGCGATGGTTGGTTGGGCATAAAAAACAGTTTCCATCGTATTTAGGCAGTTGTTTCACTTCCACCTTCTCATCTTGCCCACTCCAAGGTCGTTTAGCACGATGGGGTGAGACCAAAACCCATTGTCCTGTTAATGGGTTATAACGCCGATGCGGGCAATCTGATGGGTTGAACGCTATTTTATCCATGATGTTCTATTTCTCCTGTATCTATTACGATTCATAGCCATTAGGGTTTTGAGACTGCCAGCGCCATGAATCCATAGCCATGTCATCAATGGTACGAGTTGCCTTCCAACCAAGTTCGCGCTGTGCTTTTTCTGATGTCGACCAATACTCGGCGATATCACCGGCCCTTCTTGGCACAACAACGTATGGGATTTCCCTGCCGACAGCTTTTTCAAATGCGTGTAGGACTTCCAATACACTCGTTCCTCTCCCCGTACCGAGGTTGTAAATATGTAATCCTGCCTGCTGACTAACCACTTTCAGTGCAGCCACATGCCCATCCGCTAAATCCATAACATGGATGTAATCACGCACACCTGTTCCATCAACAGTAGGGTAATCGTTTCCATAAATAGACAATTTTTCCCGTCTGCCAACGGCGACTTGAGCAATATAAGGCGTTAGATTATTCGGTATACCTTGCGGATCTTCCCCCATCAAACCTGAAGGATGGGCACCAACTGGATTGAAATAGCGTAATAAGGTCACAGACCAATTTGGTTCGGCGATCACCAAATCGGATAAACAGCGTTCAACCATGTATTTACTTGTGCCATACGGGCTTTGTGTATTGCCAGTTGGAAAGTTTTCTGTAATAGGCACCGTATCCGGTTCACCGTAAACAGTCGCGGAGGAGCTAAAGATGATACGATGTACGCCAGCACGCTGCATACATTTGGCTAGCACCAAGGTGCCATTAACATTCACATCATAATATTCGAGTGGTTTTTCTACCGACTCACCAACGGCTTTTAACCCCGCAAAATGGATCACTGCGCTGATTTTATGTTCAGAGAAAAGACGGTTTAACAGAGATTCGTCACGAATATCACCTTGATAAAAAAGCGGGCGCACTGCGGTTAGCTTTTCAATACGATTGAGCACTTCCTCTTTCGCATTGCACAAATTATCAATAATGATTGGAGCAAACCCAGCTTGGATCATCTGCACACACGTATGGCTACCAATATACCCCATCCCCCCTGTGACAAGCACTTTTGTTGGCTGCATCGTTTACCCCTTGATTCTATTAAGGATATGAAAATTCACTTTACAAAGTATAGCAACGGGCTAATACCTTATTCTGTGATCTATCTCGCGATAGTGTAAACGTTTACACAAATAACCACAATAAGGGGCTTTTCAGAGGCGAAGAGCGATGCATTTTCAATATGTTCAACACCGGCCACATAGTGAAACAGTTTGTGAAATAAAGCACGATTGAGATATAAAGAGGCTTAATCAGGAAGATAGTTTGAAGAAAAAACCGAAAGCGAGGCCCTTTCGGTTATTTTTCTATTGGCGGTTTTCAGCTAATGAATACATTCTTTATCGTAAGGATCTAAGTGAGTCATGACATTGAGGATTTGCGGGTTTTCCATTAATTTATCACGTACATTTACCGCAATTTCATGGCCTGCCACAATCGACATATCACCATCGACCTCTAAATGAACATCAACTAAATAGAAATCGCCCGATTTACGTGTTTTCAAATCGTGAAACCCTTTGATCCCCTCAATGTTTTCAAGCACAGTACGAATTTCTTGCAATGTTTCTTCATCAGCACCTTTATCCATCAGATCTTGCATTGATTGATAAGTAAATTTATAGCCCATGCGGAAAACAAAAGTACCCACAATTAATGCCGCGATAGGGTCAAAAATTTTCAAACCACATAAGCTACCAATAATCCCAATAGCGACAACCAGTGAAGATGCCGCATCTGAACGAGCGTGCCAAGCATTCGCAACCAACATGCTGGAGTTGACCTGATTGGCAACTTTTAACATATAGCGGAAAAGCCCTTCTTTCGCCACCAATGAGACCAATGCTGCGACGAGAGCAATCGTGTGAACTTCTTGGATTAAATCAGGGTCAAGCATTTTTTGTACTGCCGACCAAATCATGCCAACGCCAACAATCAATAAAATAATCCCTAAGATCAATGAAGCACCATTTTCATATCGAAAATGGCCATAAGGATGGTCTTCATCAGGCTTTTTATGACTCTTTTTATTGGCAATTAATACAACAAAGTCAGCAACGAGATCTGATAATGTATGAATACCGTCGGCAATTAACCCTTGAGAATGAGAAATAAAACCAATGATAATCTGCCATATAGAAAGCACCATATTCACAATGACACTGACTAAGGTGCTTTTTTTAGCTGCATGAAACTTTTTCTGCTGAAGAGTAAGCTCATCACCTGTCGTATTTAATATTTTCTCTTTGTCCATAATATATTCTTAATGAAAAGCAAAATAATTATCATTTAATTAAACTTTTTAAATCAATTAGTTATGAAACCCACTGTAAATACTGACATATAATTAAAGAAAAGTCTTGTTATTTAATTGTAGTCTATCGAATTGAATGATAATCGTTATTTTTATTATTTTTGTATTAAATTGAATAGCAGAAAATGATAGTTTTTTTGTTTAAATTACATTGATTTAACAAAAGTTAAATCCTTTATACTATATTAAATCTTAACTGCTATAATGGCTTGAATAAACATATGAATGAGGTGGTTATGTATAATAAAATTTTAGTTCCTATCGACCTATTAGAAGACTCACTTAATCCACAGATCATTAAACATATCGAAGAACTAGCAAAATTAGGCTCACCAGAAATTCATTTTTTATCTGTGATCCCAAGCGCTGAGCTATTTTTTGGTATTGAAGTGACTATCTTACCTGAAAGTCATAAAAACTCAGCAGAACGCTCCGTGCTTGCTCTGAAAGCATTAGAAGACGTGATCAAAGATATTAATATCGCCGGTGAAAGAATTACCTGCAAAATTGGCATTGGCTCCGCCAAAGACGAAATACTCAGTTATGCCGATGATATCGGTGCGAGCTTAATTGTACTCGGCTCTCATCGTCCAAGTGCCTCCACCTATTTATTAGGCTCTACGGCATCAACTATCGTACGCCATGCAAAAACATCTGTCTTAGTTATTAGATAGCCATAAAGGAAAGTGCCACAGCATTAACCGTGGCACTTATAGGATATGTTATTTCTTGACCGAATCGAGCAGTTGATCATCCGTTGACCAAATACGATATTTCACATCCATATCTTTCGGAGCGTAAACTACAATAGGCAATTTGCTGTTATAACGAACAAAAGCATCATCACCAAGTTGCGTAGTCACAAAACGTTCTTTTGCAGGCTCTGAACATGCCATCATCGTTGAAGCGGGCCCTTTAACATCTTCTAACTGATAATAACTATAGCCCCAACCTTCCAGTGTTTTTTCTTCTAGATCGCCCATAAACCATTGACGGTTACAATCTGCTTTAATGGTTTTACCGATCACAAGCTCAACCTGATAATTATCTTCATTCGGTTTTGCTGCCAACTGGATCACATGACGTGTCATGCCATTTTCTGCTTTAGGATAAGGTGCGATCTTTTCTAACTCCCCTGTCGCCATTGCGCAAGACGATACTAAGGCTACTGCCATTACAGATAAAATCGCTTTTTTCATGATAAAATCCTATCAAATGCAATCATATTAATAAAAAATAGAAATCTTTTTACCTAGAGTAAGTGAAAAATACTACAATTTACACCATGGATAATTCTTAATTTCAAAAATAAGAAAATATAACTATCTAATTCAATCCCATCATAGCTAATTTTAGTAGAATGATCATAAATTTGATAAAAACTATGTAAATTCTTCTCTGTTTTAATGCATAAATAATAGACAGTGCTTATACTGGAGATGAGGCTTAAATACATTCTGAGGAGGTACTATGTTATCTACAGAGCAAGATTTAGTTTCAAAGTTAATATCTACTCATCCCCGCTTCCAAAATCTTTATGAAAAACATCATCAGCTCGATAAAGAGATCAGCAAATTAGAAGGCCCTTCCGGTGCTGGTTATAATGAGCATGTTGCTAAGCTTAAAAAAGAAAAATTGCATATAAAAGACGAAATGCAAAAAATAATGCAATCGGCAAATAAAGGTTAATATTCAATTTACTAGGCTAAATAAGTAAGTTTTTATCTTGTTTTTGGTTTAGTTAAACCTTAATTAACAATTTATATTACTCATTTTCTAGTTAATTTTATCTTATTGTTTATTATGGCATAAGTCGTTACTTATGCCATTTTCGGTTTATCTTCTTATCATGCCGACTTTCTATTCCCTTCAATAACATGTATATTAAATACAATTTATTGTAGATAGATTGAGGTGCACAGATGGTTGGGAAACGTATCCAGCGGGAAATAAAAACTATCGAAAAAATGATCCAACTCTACGAAAAGGCACATCCTGCACCGGCTGATTCGCCAGAACAATATAAAAAGCTCTATGCCTATGCAATTAATCGGCTCGAAAAATGCCGTTATGGAGAGCAAAAGCCTGCTTGTAAACAATGCCCAATACATTGTTACCAGCCAAAAATGCGAGAACAAATGAAAATAGTAATGCGCTGGGCTGGGCCAAAAATGTTACTCCATCACCCCATCTTAGCCATCAGACATTTACTTGATGACCGAAAGCCAGTTCCTGAACTCCCTGAAAGAAAACGTAATAGAAATTCATCCACAGATAATTAACCGCTAGATAACTTTTTATTTACATTGTGATATTCGCTGGGTTTATTAGTTTGCTAAAATATATTGATAATGAGTGTGATGATAATAAAAGAAACAATCATTAAATAATCTTAAAAGCCCCCTTTCTTAACGCCAACTGTTGCCCTATCAATTTATGGCATGCTAATTGTCATTTATCGCTTAGCCCCCTAAACACTTGTAAATCTTTTTTAACTCGTCAATAGGTTGCTTCCTCGACAGAGCTTATATCCATTTCATTTGAGTGACGTTTCTCTAAAAATTAGTACCCCATGATAACTAATAATCAAAATCTATGTTTATAGAACTATCAAAAACCATACTTTTAGAAAATATGTTTAATAAATGAGATTTCTATCTCAAATATTGTGTGATTTATGTTATTACGACAAATATTTATTATCGTTACATGTAACAAAATTAATTGATAACATGGCTAACAGATAAAAACATAAAATTTATTTATCAGTACTATATTTTACGATATTAATAACAATAAAAGCTATCACTATATTTTCCTCCTAATATGCAGAAAAAGGTGGCTTACCCCATCTAGATCAAAAAACACCAGAATTGAATAAAACCATTAGATTACTTTTTATGCTACTAAAAACCATTTATTAGTATTAATCACTATACAAAAACAACTAACTAGTTATAAATAACTAAAAAACATCTTTAACAATACTTTTTTCGAGCAAAAAAAGATATTAATTCGGAAAATTAGCATTTGGAAACATTTATTAATATTTAGAATTAATCTGTGACACAAAAAAGGCTGATTTATATAATTTTGATCAATCAGATAAAGATGAATTTATTGTTCATCTAATAAATAGATAAAGGAATTCAACCTTAACTTTACATTAACAAATTCAACATTTAATTAAAAAATTAACACTCAGGATGCGTTATGCAAAATGATAGCAATGTAACTAACCGTCGTATAAAAAGAGTCTTGGTTAATAAAGAGAACCCGTATTCTATCATCGACCAACCTACAAAAGGATTAATTATTATTGAAAAGGGCAGCTTGATATGGGAAAGCCCTACATCAATAGAAACATTACACTGTGGTGATATTCTTTATCACAAACAAGGTTCATATGCTTTAAAAAGCACGGATGATGAGTCAGATTGTGAATTTCTTTGGATATCCTTAGAAGATCAATTTTTACGAGAGTTCATTAATCTTTATGGCAGCCAATTGAGTGAAATTGAACGTACAGAAACCAATAGCTATGATGTGATTAGGTTTACTACATCAACACTCATTGATGAATTAAAAAATAGCTTTAAAGCCATCGTTGACCAACAATACCCTAGATTACTGGTGACATTACGTATATCTGAGTTTCTTTTATTGCTTTCTTATAGTGAACAAGGCTCAAAGCTGCTGGCTAATTTAAGACAACTGAGTAATCGACAAGCAGAACGATTACAGAATTTCATGGAAAATAACTTTTTAAAAGAGTGGAAGCTGGCTGATTTTGCGAAAACATTCGGTATGGGCTTAACAACTTTTAAAGAACTATTTAATGCGGTTTATTCAACCTCACCACGTTCATGGATCAGCGAAAAAAGAATTATGTATGCACATCAATTGCTTGTAAATACTCAAATGAGTATCGTTGAAATATCAATGGAAGCAGGCTTTTCAAGTCAATCTTATTTTACACAAAGCTATCGTAAGCGTTTTGGGTATACGCCAAGTAAATCAAGATCACCGACTCACTGATGTGATGATTTAGATTATTCCTAAAAAATACATTTGCCCTGTCAGTTATAGATATGTGTGCATTGCCCTATATACTGACAGAAAGGCAGATAATAATTAGCTAAACGCCTGCCCTTCCCTAACCGAATTGCTCTCAATTCGATGGTTCTAATCTCTATTTCAGTGGTTTTTCAATAATGGATAACGGAAAAAATTTCAGTACTTATGCAGGGACGATAACAAAAAAGGCCGTTTACTAAATTAGTAAAACGGCCTTTTTTAACTTTTTGATTATGGTTATTTAGCGCTGATAATTTTTAAATCAATAATCGACATTGAGTTTGGCGGAATGACCCCAGGTATTCCATCGACACCATAACCACCTTCTGGCTTAATATAAACCTTAACCATACCCCCTTCACCCGCTTTCTCAACAAAGGAGTTCAACGGTGCGGGTAGTTCACTATAAGGCAATGTGACAGGCTCTTGATCCTTATACAGTACCGTCAGAGTTCCATCAGTAAGCTGTTCTCGCATAATAAATGTGATATTTTTCTTCTGCACATTGGTAATTGGCTTACCTTTTTGCAGGATTTTATAATACGTAAAGCTATCAAGCTTACTGTATTTCTGCTTAGTGATTTCCTCAATTATACGTTGATTACGCTTTGCATTCGCTTGAGCAATTGCCTTTAGCTCTTTTTGAGACAGTTGCTTTTTAGGTGCTCCCATAATCGATGTAGAGCCACTCGGCGCTATTTTCGCTTTTAACTTGTCATTTTCATCTTGAAGCTGCATGACTTTTTTATTTAACTCCATGATCTGGGCTTTAAGCGCTTCATTCGAAGTTAATGACATTTGCTGCTTCAATTCAGCTTCTAGTTTCTTCAATTGATCTTTAGCTGTTGCTAACTCTTTTTGCAAATTAGCACTGTCAGCTAACTGTTTTTTCAGTTTTTCTAACTCAGTATTCTGAGATTGATATTTATTATCAATTCCTTTTAGCTTCTCAGCATCCAGTTTTAATGCACTGATTTGTTTGTTCGCCTCGACTAACTGTTTATCAATATCAGCCGCTTTTTTCTCTTTAGTCGTAATATCAGTTTCAAGGCGTTTAATTTGTTGCTCACGCTCTTTAGCTTGTTTTTCAACTTCCGCTTTTTGTGCTTGTAACTGTTTTTGAGCAGCTTTCAATTCAGCTTCTAATGCTTTATGTTGCTCAGTCTGCGCGGTTTGTGCCGTCAACACGGTTTGCAGTTTCGCGGCCTGCTGCTCGTTATCTTTTAACTGCGCTTGTAGCTGCTTATTCTGCTCGGCTAACTGTTTCGCTACGGCCTGTTGCTTCGCCAGCGCTTCGCGTGTCGCTCGACTATCTTCTTCCGCTTTCTTCAGTACCGCTTCTTGCAATTTTAATAGCGATACTTGCTGAGTAAGCTCAACCGTTAATGATTTCACTTGCTGATCCGACGCTTGCGTCATTAGCTGCTTCTGCTTCTCAATCTCTTTTTGTAACTGAGCGATATCAGTATTCGCTTTTTTCAGTTGAGCCTGAGCGGTAGTGAAGCCTTCTTCTTGCTGCGTTAATTTCGCTTGTAGCTGCTGCTGGGCTTTCTGACTT